>CANHZX010000008.1 GCA_947465215.1 Betaproteobacteria bacterium
CGGGCGTTTTCTTTGGTTCACCGGGGGGGGTGTTTTGCCCATGATCGGCATGAGGTCAAAAAATAAATAAAATCATATGGATATGAATCATATTCGAATGAACCGGCGGGTCAGGATGAGTCTGTGCGGCTTACTCTCCTTCGCTGTTCACTTCAGCCACGCAGCAGAACCGGCAAGCTTTCCATCGCAGCCGCTGCGTATCGTGGTGCCGGCGCCGGCTGAGGGCGGGATCAGCCTGCAGGCGAGGATGCTGGCGCCGTTAATGCGCGAACATCTGGGGCAGCAGGTTCTGGTCGAGCATCGTGCGGGCGCTGCAGGCGTGATCGGCGCGGCTGCGGTAGCACGTGCACCCGCCGATGGGCACACGCTGTTACTGGCTTCCACGGCATTGGCGGTCAATGCAGCTTGGCTGCCCGAGCAGATGCCCTTTGACCTGCTCTCGGATTTTGCGCCGGTGAGTTTGCTGTCCACGGCGCCGCTGGTGCTGGCCGTTCACCCGGGTGTACCGGCGAAATCCGTTCCCGAACTGGTGGCACTGGTGAAACGGGGGCGTCCGGCGGTACGGGGCGGCGGTAATGCGGCCGGCAGTCTCAGTCATGTGGCACTATCACTGTTCGCGCACGCTGCGGGTTTGCGGATTGAGAGCGTAATGTTCAACGGCGGCGGTCCGGCGATGCAGTCGCTGGTTCATGGCCAGTTCGATGCCTTGTTCCTTTCGGCGCCTGTTGCGCTTTCGCTGGTGAATGCGCAGCGGCTACGAGTGCTGGCGGTCACTGCGGCCGAACCCTTGCGGCCGCTGGCGGCAACGCCCCTGCTGCAACAGTTTTATCCCGGACTGGTGGTGGAAAATGCCTATGCGCTGCTGGCGCCAGCAGGTACATCCCCGGCAGTGATCACACGCCTTCAAGTCGAAATGCGGCGCGCTCTGGCGGATACCGTTGTGCGGGAACGTTATGCCGTGCTGGGGCTTTCTGCCGTCGGCAGCACCCCTGAGATACTCGAGCAGGCTTTGCGCCGTGATGTCGAGCGCTACGCCGGCACGATCCGTCAGGGCCTATTGCCGCTGCAGTAGCGCCTGCCGTGACCACAGCATGTGGAATGTGCCGTCAGGCCGCAGGTGCCCTGATAGAATCAAGGCACTTTCCCTTGCAGTGAATCAACCAAACACATGACAGAAATCGATTCGAGCCAGGTGTCCTGGCAGGACCAGTACAAGCTGATGGTCGGCAGCGTGACGCCGCGGCCGATTGCGCTGGTCACCACCCTGGGCCCCGACGGCCCCAATGCCGCGCCCTTCAGTTTTTTCAATGCGGTGGGTTCGGATCCGGCAATGCTGATGTTTTCGGTCGGCGACCGTTCCGGTCAGTCCAAGGATACCGTGCGCAATATCCGTGAGACGCCGGAATTTGTCGTGCATATCGTCAGCGACGCGATCAAGGAAAAAATGAACATCTGCGCCGTCGATTACCCCTTCGGCGTCAATGAACTGGAGAAGGCGGGCTTCACCGCTTTGCCCTCACGTAAAGTGAAGCCGCCGCGGATCGCCGAAGCACCGGTGGCGATGGAATGCCGGTTGATGCAGATTGTAGAAATGGGGCGCAAGCCCTATCACGTGGTGTTCGGCGAAGTCGTGTTTTTTCATTATCACGACGGCATCGTCAATGAGCGTTACCACGTTGATGTCGGTATGGTGAATCCGATCGGGCGCCTTGCCGGCAAAGGCGGTTATTGCAGGGTCACCGACCGTTTTGAAATGCCGCGCATGCCGCTGGGCGGCAAGGCTTCTGCCGAATAGATAGCGGCTGTTATTCATTACAATAAAGCTGCATCCATGGAGGACCGCAACGATCCGCAAGGAGCAGCCATGTTTATGCAACGTCTGATTTGTGTCGTTCTGTTGATGTTTGCGGCGCTTGTTCAGGCCGCCGATTACCCGCAACGCCCCGTGAGGCTGGTGGTGCCTTATGCCGCCGGTGGTTCCACCGATACCGTGGCCCGCATCGTCGGTGCGCGGCTCAGCGAACGGCTGGGCCAGCAGATCGTTGTCGATAACCGCACCGGTGCGGGTACGCTGATCGGCACCGAGATTGTCCAGCATGCCACTGCCGACGGGTACGTACTGCTGATGGCGACGCCGCCGCTGGCGGTCAACCCGGCGCTGTACGGCAAGGTGTCCTATTCCGTCGAGCGTGATTTTGTTGCGGTGACCAATATCGCGGGTTCGAGCAATCTGCTGGTAGTGCATCCGTCGGTGGCGGTCAGCAATGTGCGTGAACTCGTGGCCTTGCTGAAAGCGAATTCCGGTAAATACAGCTACGGCTCCAGCGGTGTCGGCGGTGCGGGTCATCTGGCGATGGCGCTGTTCCTCAGCATGGCCGGTGCCGAGGCGCTACACGTGCCGTACAAGGGCGGTGCGCCGGCAGTAGCCGACCTTGTTGCCGGACGTCTCAACCTGATGATGGCGAATCTCACTACGGCGCAACCGCATATCCGTGCCGGAAAACTGCGCGGTCTGGGCGTGGGCAAGGCCAAACGCTCACCGCTGTTTCCGGAAATGCCGACCATCTCCGAGGCAGGCGTTAAAGGTTACGAAGCCAACAACTGGAACGGTGTGGTGGCCCCGACCGGCGTGCCGCGCGCTGTGGTTGATCGGCTTTACCGCGATATCACGGCAACACTGAAAGAAACCGCAATCACGGATCGCATGCAGGCTGCCGGTCTCGAACCCATCGGCGATTCGCCCGCCGAATTTTCGCAGTATCTGAAGGCCGAGGCGGCGAAGTGGGGCCAACTGGTCAAGACCGCCGGCATCAAGGCCGAGTAAATTATATTTTTATCAAGGAGTTATTGAATGGCTGCAGTCACCAACAAGCGTCCGCCTTTCGACAAGGTCATCGTTGACCTCGCCAACTACGCGCACGGCTACAAACCGAAGAGCAAACTGGCGTTTGAAACCGCGCGGCTGACGCTGATCGACAGCCTTGCCTGCGCCTTCGAAGCGCTGGCGTATCCGGACTGCACCAAGCTGCTGGGTCCCGTTGTTCCCGGCACTATTGTACCCAACGGCGCCCGCGTGCCCGGCACCAGTTATGTGCTGGATCCGGTGACCGCTGCATTTAATGCCGGTGCGCTGATCCGCTGGCTGGATTTCAACGACGCGTTCTACGGACGCACGGTGATTCATCCGTCGGACAACATTGGCGCCATCCTGATGACCGCCGACTGGCTGTCACGTACGCGACAGGCCGCAGGCAAGGCGCCGCTGACCATGCGCGACGTGCTGTCGGCCATCATTAAAGCCTATGAAGTGCAGGGCGGACTCGCACTGGAAAACGGGTTCACGGCCGCTGGTCTGGATCACACCATCCTGGTCAAGATCGCAACCACCGCGGCAGTGTCGCAGCTAATCGGCTGCACGCGCGACGAAGTGATCAATGCGCTGTCCAATGCCTGGGTCGACGGCCACGCGCTGGCGACCTACCGCCGCAAGCCCAATACCGGCGCGCGTAAATCCTGGGCCGCAGGCGATGCATCGGCACGCGGCGTGTGGTTGTCGATGATGGCGAAAAAAGGCGAGATGGGTTATCCCTCGGCGCTGACTGCGCCGAAGTGGGGTTTTTATGAAGTGTTGTTCGACGGCAAGCCCTTCAAATTCCAGCGACCGCTGGGCAGCTATGTCATCGAAAACACGCTGTTCAAGATTCCCTATCCGACGGCTTTCCACGGCCAGACCGGCGTTGAAGCGGCGATCAAGCTGCATCCGCTGGTAAAAGACCGGCTCGATGACATCAAGTACATCGAAGCGCGCGGCCACAATTCGACCATGGTCATTCTTGACAAGACCGGCCCGCTGGCCAACTTCGCCGACCGAGATCACTGCATGCAGTACATGATGGCCATCGGCCTGATCTTCGGCGACATGACCGCCAAACATTACGAAGACGAGATTGCTGCCGACCCGCGGATCGACAAGTTGCGCGAGAAAATCCGCCTGACGGAATATGAGCGCTATGAGCGCGAATACCACGATCCCGCCAAGCGCACCAACGCCAATTCGATCCAGGTGTTTTTCAAGGACGGCAGCAAGACGCCGTTGTCGGAAGTGAACTATCCGCTTGGCCACCGCAAGCGCCGCCAGGAAGGCATCCCGGCAGTGATGAAAAAGTTCAATGAAAACACCGCGATGGTATTTGCGGCGAAGCAGAAGAATGCGATTATTGCAGCCTGTACTGACGCGAAAAAACTCGAAGCGATGGCTGTCCACGAGTTTGTCGATCTGCTGGTGCGCTGATGGGGGTGATTGAGGCGAAACTGGCGGCGATGGGCCACAGCCTGCCGCAGCCGCGCAAGTTTCCGAATCCCAACCGCTGCGGCTGCGTGCGTGTCGGCAATATCCTGTTTGTGTCGGGCCACGGTCCGCACCACCCGGGCATGCAGATCCGCGAGCACGGTAAGCTGGGTCAGGACATGACGGTGGAAGAGGGTTACAAAGCGGCGCAGGCGTCAGCATTGGCCATTCTGGCGACGGTCAAGGCCGAAGCCGGCGACCTTGACCGGGTCAAGCGCGTGATCCGGCTGTTCGGCATGGTTAACAGCACACCGGATTTTCCGGATCACCCGAAGGTGATCGACGGAGCGTCGGACCTGTTCTACGAACTGTTCGGCCCTGAGGGCGGTTGCCATGCACGATCGGCGGTCGGCATGGCCGGCCTGCCGCGCGGGCAGGCGGTTGAAATCAACGGTGAGTTCGAGCTGCGGGACTAGTCCCGGGATCAGCGCTTCGCAGGATCAGGCCTGCGAATACATTTTCCTTCCCGGTGTCGGCAGCTCGGCGCTGAGAATGGCACCGCCTTCGGAATCGACGATGTACAGCGTGTGCGGGTCCAGCACGCCGTAAGCGCAATTGGTTACGACGTCGCTACCCGGTGAATCGATGCGGTACAGCGGTTCGCCGCGGTGATTGAATATCCACACCGCACCCATGTCCGGGTGCGCCACTGCCAGTCCGTCATCGGCATCAATCGCCATGCCATCGGGGCCGCGTCCGCCGGTCATCTGGATGAACACGCCCATCCGCGATACCGTACCGTCCGGCAGCAGCGGCAGCCGCCATACCGCATTGGCGCGGGTCACCGCGACAAACAGCGTGTTCTCGGCCTTGTTCAGCACGAGACCGTTGGGGCTGGGGATGTTGTCGGCGATGCGTTCGAGTTTTCCGTTATTGCGCAACCGGTAGACTGCACCCGTCGGATTCTGTAGGCCGCTCTGGCCCTGATCGGTGAAGTAGAGATCGCCATTGTTGGCAAAGACCAGATCATTGAGGCCCTTGAAGGTTTCAAGGTTGTAACGGTTGATCAGGGTTTCGATGCGGCCGCGTTTGGCGTCGAGCAGCATCAGGCCGCGTTTGTGGTCGGTGACAAAAATGCGGCCGTCCTTGTGAATCTTCAGACCATTGGGTTCGCCGTCGTATTCAATGACGAGATCCCATTTGCCGTTCGGCGTGATGCGGAAAATGCGGCCGAAGGGAATGTCGGTGACATAGAGATTGCCCTTGCGGTCAAACGACGGCCCCTCGAGGAAGCAGCCACCGTGTGGTGCGGGCCGGCCTGCGGCGAGGCGTTCAGCAGACACTTTGGTGCGGCGGAATTTTTTCGGCAGTTCGGCGAAAACATCGGCAGTGAAACGCTCGGGCGGTGCGAAGAAGCTCATGATTTCTCTATATGGACTGGTGATCGGATGGTGCGGGAATTGTATGCCAGAATCCGGCGCAAGCCATCGACTGTAACGCCATGAAAAAACCGCTCGAAGTCCTCAAACTCTACGCCGACCATGACTACACGCTGAGCGGCACACTTGCCAGCCGCGCCGCGCTGGATCCGAACCGCCCGTTCATGTTTTATCGAGATCGCGCCTGGACATGGGGTGAGTTTGCACAAAAAGTAGATGCCGCCGCCCGCGTGCTCGCCGCCCGTGGTGTTAGCAAGGGCGATCGCATGGGCGTGATGGCGCGTAATTGCGACGGTCATGTTGTGCTGCTGTTTGCACTGTCACGACTCGGCGCGATCATGGTCCCGGTTAATCCCGAATTCGGTGTCGAAGAAGCGAAGTATGTTTTGCATCACGCCGAAGTCAGTGCCGTTGCGGCGACGCAGGACACGCTGGACATCGCACGCCAGGCCGCTGCCGGATTGAAGGCGCCGGCGTGGTTCGTGACGCTGGATACCGCTGCAACAGGTGCGCCGTTGCTCGATGATCTGATCAAAACGGCACCGCAGTTCGTCCTGCACGGCGACGTGAAGGGTGATGCCACCTGTCTGATCGTTTACACCTCTGGCACCACGGGCTTCCCCAAGGGGGCGATGCACAGCCAGAAAAGTTTTGTCACCGGCGGTGAGGCTTTTGTCCAGCGTGTCTACCTGCAGGACGATGACCGCGTGATGGTGGTGCTGCCGCTGTTCCACATCAACGCGATGTTCTACTCGGTGGCCGGTACGCTGGCCGCGGGCGCAAGCATGGTGATCATCCCGAAATTTTCTGCTTCGACGTTCTGGCAGACCGCCGTTGACGTTGGTGCGACCGAGGTCAATATCATCGAGGCCATCGGCAGCATCCTGCGCGCGCGGCCGCGCAGCGAATTCCGGCCAGATCACAAAATCACCAAGGTCTATGGTGTGCGCGCCAGCATGAACGAAACTTTCAAAAACGAGTTCAACATCCCGCACCGTATCGGCGGCTACGGCATGACCGAGATCCCCGGCGTGACCTGTAATCCCTTTGAAGGTCTGCAGAAACTCGGCAGTATGGGCCCGATCGGCCGCCATCCCGATCCGGCAAGACCGTGGGCGCTGTGCCGCGTGGTTGATGATGAAGGTGTGGATGTCGCTGATGGCGTACCGGGTGAACTGTGGGTCAAGACGCCGATCATCATGCAGGGCTATTTTCGCGATCCCGAGCAGACGGCCAACACCTTCCATGAAGGCTGGTTCAAGACCGGCGATCTGGTCAAACGCGATAGCGACGGTTATTTCTATTTCATTTCGCGCAAGCGCGACATCATCCGCCGGCGCGGCGAGAACATTGCAGCAGCGGAACTGGATCGGGTGGTTGGCGAACATCCTGCCATCGCCGAGGCCGGCACCATTGCGGTGCCCTCGGAGCTGGGGGAAGACGAAATTTTTGTGGTCTGCGCCGTCAAACCGGGCGCCAGCGTGAGTGCGCAGGAGATCGCCGACTGGTGCAGGACGCGTCTGGCGCCGCAGAAAGTACCGCGTTTTGTTGCCTTTGTCGATGAATTGCCGCATACGCCGACACACAAAATTGCCAAAGCGGCCTTGCGAGGGGATGCCGTCTTGCGGGCGCGGGCGGTGGATCTGGCTCCACTGAACAAATGACTTTTCACAGAGGGGCGCGGCTTGTAAGCCTACCGCCCCTTGGCTAGACTCGGAGCCTCTGGCGCTACTGCGCTGAAGCGCTGCACATCAGCCGATACAACAATATTTTCAGATCGCCCGTCATTTCGACAGGCCGGTCCCGGGGAGAACAACATCGAACGCAAGACACTGGGTTTGGCCATCATCGGCTCCGGCCGTATCGGCGGCTTGCGCGCGCAACTGGCGGCAGGGCATCCCGCAGTACGCTTTATTGCGACAGCTGATCAGGATCCCAAAGAAGCAGAAGCCCTGGCAAAAAAAGTCCGAGCAGCCGTTCATTCGTCAGATAACGACGCGATCATTGCGCATCCCGATGTCAATGCCGTCATCGTGTCGACCAGCGAGGGCGAACATCTCGCGCCGATCCTGAAGGCGCTGTCGCTCGGCAAGCCGGTGCTGGTGGAAAAACCGATTGCCCTTTCAGTGGCCGATGCCGATCAGGTGATCCGTACCATCGAGAAGTCCGGCGTCGGCGTGCACGTCGGTTACAGCCGCCGTTACAAGGAACGCTACCTGATTGCCAAGGAACAGATCGTGCAAGGGCGCCTCGGCACGCTGACCGGTGGTGCGGCGCGGGTGTTCAACTCGCGCTCGCAGGCGCTGGGCATGCTCCAGCGTAATCCGCATGCCACGCCGGTGGTGGATGCGCTGACCTATTACGTCGACCTGATGAACTGGTTCCACGAGGGTAACAAGCTGGTCGAAGTTTATGCGCGAGGCCAGAAGGGCGTGCTCAAGGCTGCCGGCTACGACCATGTCGAAGACATCAGCTATGCGATCCTGACTTATGACGACGGTGCGGTGATAAATCTCGGTATCAGTTATGCGCTGCCCGAAAAATATCCTGCGCTCGGTCATGCGGCACGCGTTGAACTGGTCGGCACCGACGGCGTGATGATTCTCGATGACGACCATACCGACCAGCTGATGTACACCGAGAAAGGCATCCCGCACGTCTATCTGCCTGATCATTTCGTCAACATGGTGTTCCTGCAGAGCGGTACGCCGGGCGACTGGGCGCTCGGGGAGTTCTGGGGTCCGATCGCCAACGAAACCCGGGCCTGGCTGGATCATCTGTCGATGGGCAAGGCCTGTTCGCTGGCAACGCCGCGAGAAGCCCGTCTCAATCTTGAAGTCACGCTGGCGATTGAACATTCAATGGCCACCGGGCGCGCAGTGACGCTGCCGCTCGCCCAATAAATTCCGCAAGTTAAATCAGTCAGGATTAATGATGAGCAAGGTTTTTGCAGTAATGGCGGCGGTTTGTGCCATGGCGGGTGTTGTTCATGCAGCCGATACCTATCCTTCACGTCCTATCCGTATGATCGTGGCTTATCCGCCGGGCGGCGGCACGGATCAGGTCGGACGCGTGCTGGCCGATCAGCTGACGATGACGCTGGGCCAGAACGTCGTGGTGGATAACCGCGGCGGCGCGACCGGCAATATCGGCACCGAACTTGCGGCACGCGCGGTGCCGGACGGTTACACGCTGCTGATGGGCAATGTCGCGCCCAATGCCGTCAATGTCAGCCTGTTCAAAAAGCTGGGCTTCGATCCGGTAAAAGATTTTGCGCCGGTCAGCCTGGTGGCGGTGACGCCGAACATCCTGGTTGCGCATCCGTCGATGCCGGTCAAAACCATCAAGGAACTGATCGCATACGCCAAGGCAAAGCCGGGCACGCTCAATTTTCCGTCAGCGGGCGTTGGAAGGTCCTCGCGTCTCGCAGGTGAAATGCTCAAGTCGCTGGCCGGCATCAGCATGGTGCATATCCCGTTCAAGGGCGGCGGACCGGCGCTGGTGGCGGTGATTGCTGGTGAAGTGCAGATCATGTTCGCAACCATGCCGGCAGCGATGCCGCATGTGAAATCCGGAAAAGTGAAACCGGTGGCAGTAACTACCGCGAAACGTTCACAGGCGATGCCGGAACTGCCGACGATTGCCGAGTCCGGCGTCAAGGGTTATGAGGCATCCACCTGGTATGGCCTGCTGGCACCGGCGCGCACGCCCCCGGTCATCGTCACAAGACTACACGCCGACACTGTGAAAATCCTTGCCGGCCCCACACGGCAGCGCCTTGAAGCCCAGGGTTTTGAGCCGGAAGGCGGAACGCCGGCCGAGTTTGCCGCCTATATCAAGACCGAAATCGTCAAGTGGGCGAAAGTCATCAAGGAAGCGGGCATTCCCGCCGAATAAGCGCCGGCGCTTGCGCTTGTTGCAGAGGAGCTGTCATGTTCACCCGTTATTTGTTGTTGCTGGCTGTTGCCGTGTTGACCCTGCCGGTGCAGGCACAGAGCTATCCCAATCGGCCGATCCGTTTTGTTGTGCCCTTCCCCCCGGGCGGCGGCACTGACACCGTAGCGCGGCTGATCTCTCAACCGCTGGCTGAACGCCTGAAGCAGCAGATCATCATCGACAACCGCAGCGGCGCCAATGCCATCATCGGCACCGACATCGGCGCCAAGGCACCTCCTGACGGTTACACCTGGGTGTTCTGCCTGCCGGCCAGCGTGTCGGTGAATCCGACGCTGTATCGCAATCTGCCTTACGATCCGGCGCGGGATTTTTCGCCCGTGATCCAGATCAATACCATTGCTTTGCTGCTGACCGTAGCGAATGCGCTACCAGCGAAAAATGTTGCTGAACTGGTCGCGCTCGCCAAGGCCAAGCCGGGTTCGCTGAATTACGCATCGTCGGGCAACGGCGGCGCAGCGCATCTGGCAATGGCGCTGTTCAATTCCATGGCCGGACTGAACATGGTGCATGTGCCCTACAAGGGTGGCGGTCCGGCGATGACCGATCTGATCTCGGGGCAGATACAGATCATGGCTGGGCCGATGATTGCAGCGATGCCGCATGTGAAATCAGGCCGCGTACGTGCGCTGGCGGTGATGAGCCACAAGCGTATTCAGGGCATGCCTGATCTGCCGACGGCCGGTGAAACCGTCAAAGGTTACGAAAGCAGCATCTGGCATGGCGTGCTGATGCCGAAAGGTGTGCCGCCGGCAATCCTGCGTCAAGTCAACCGCGAGATCAATGAACTGCTGAAGCTGCCGGAAGTGCGCGAGCGCATGGCGGGACAGGGTGCCGAAACCGTGGGTGGATCGCCCGAGGATTTTGCGGCATGGATCAAGACTGATACCGAAAAATATTCAAAACTGCTGAAGCAGATCGGTCTGGCAGGTACGGAGAAATAACAAACGGACATCAGCCACGGGTCTCCCGTGGCTGAAAACCGTTTCGAGGTACGAGTCGGGCAGCAGTACAGTCTCTCAGTTCACCTTTGGAGGAGTGTGCATCATGAAAGCCGGTTTTCTGTATTTTCCCGAAAGCTTCATGTGGTCGCAGGGCATGATGATTGCCATTGAAATGGCGCGCTGGGGCGGTTCGGCGATCAGCGAAGTCGACCGGGTCGGCCGCCGTCTCAAGGGCAGGGTCGGTGACAACGAAGCCTGGGGCGCGGAGTGGGAAAAAGAGGCGCAGCGCATCGAAGCGATGGCCGAAGCGGCGATGAAGGACAACTTCGTGATGTCGGCCGCGGGCCACTATCTGCGTGCGGCAACCTATTATTTTGTCGGTGAACGTTTTATCGGGCTCGGCCCGAAAAAAATCGAGCTTTATCAGAACTGCTTGCGCTGCTTCAAGATCGGCATCAAGCACCGTTATCCGAATATCGAGCGCGTCGAAGTGCCCTATGAACATGAAGGCAAGGCGACGACGCTGCCGGCCTGGTTCATGAAGGCACCGGGTGATGGTCCCAAACCCACCGTCGTGTTTTTTGACGGCCTGGACAGCACCAAGGAATTGTCGATCCTTTTCGGTGGCGTCGAACTGGCGCTGCGCGGCATTAACACCATGGCCATCGACGGGCCGGGGCAGGGTGAAGCGCTGCGCCTGCAGAAGATTCCCAGCCGCCCCGACTATGAAGTGCCGGGCGGCGCCGCTTATGACTACGTCGCCTCGCGCAAGGATGTGGATCCGAAACGCGTCGCGATCATGGCCTACAGCATGGGCGGTTATTACGCACCGCGCGTGGCGGCATTCGAAAAACGTTATGCCGCCTGCATCGCCTGGGGCGGACATTACGACTATCACGCTACCTGGATTACACGTCGCAAAATCCAGGAATCCGGCGGCACCCAGCTGTCAGCCCCGCATTACCAACTACCCTGGGTGATGGGCATGCCGGACATGGATTCGGCGATGAAAAAATGCGAGTCCTACAAGCTGGAAGGGGTGGCCAACAAGATCACCTGTCCTTTCCTGGTAACCCACGGGGAGGAAGATTCGATTTCGCCGGTGGCCAATGCGAAACTGCTCCACGACGCAGTCAGTTCAAAGAAAAAGACCCTCAAGGTGTTCACCGCGGAAGAAGGCGGCGCCGAACACTGCCAGGGCGACAACCGTTTCCTGGGCGCGACCTATGTCGCAGACTGGATCGCTGCGAATCTTTGATCCCGGCGCTGCCGGGCCACTGAGGGGGAGAATGGTCATGAACCGGATCACCTGTTTCAGTCAGGCTGCAGTCACAGCATTGTTGTTCACGATGGCGGGTTTTGCATTGCCCGTCCTTGCGCAATCCTTCCCGGCCAAGCCGGTACGGATCATCGTGCCTTATCCGCCGGGCGGTCCGCTTGATGATGTGGCGCGCGCCCTCGCTCAGAAGCTGTCGCCGGTGTGGGGGCAGCAGGTGCTGATCGACAATCGCAGCGGCGCTGGCGGCAGCATCGGTGCCGATGTGGTGGCGAAGTCGCCGCCCGACGGTTACACGATGGTGCTCGCCAATTCCGGGCCGATGACCATCAATGTGTCCTTGCGCAAGGATCTGCCCTACGACCCGCAGAAGGATCTCGCGCCGGTGACGCAGATCATCAGCGGGCCGATGGTGCTGGTGGTGCATCCCTCGCTGCCGGTGAAATCGGTGAAGGACCTGATCGCGCTGGCACGCAGCAATCCGGGCAAGCTCAATTACGCTTCGGCCGGCGTCGGCAACCTGCAGCACCTCGGCATGGAACATCTGCAGGCGCTGGCGAAGATCAAGATGAACCATGTGCCGTACAAGGGCGCTGCGCCGGCTTTCATCGACACTCTGAGCGGCCGTATCGACCTGCAGTTCGCCAACATCGTCGGCGTGCTGCCCCATGTCGAGAACAAGCGTGTGCGCGCCATCGCCATCTCGGCGTCGCGCGGAGCTTCGGTGCTGCCGGATGTGCCCGGCGTTTCCGTGACGTTGCCGGATTTTGATCTCGACGGCTGGATGGGGCTGTTTGTCCGTGCCGGCACGCCGCAGGACATCATTGCCAAGCTGTATCGCGATCTGGCTGCTGCCGTGCAGAGCCCGGATTACCGCGAGCGTTTTGCCAAGCGCGGCGCCGATGTTGTGGTCGGCGGACCTGAAGGACTGGCCAAGATCGTGCGTGAGGAAATCCCACTATATGCCGGAATCATCAAATCGGCAAAGATCACGCCTGAATAACTTTATCTCACACCAAATTTCCTGTTACTTAATTCCCTTCACCGAATCCCCAGCCACTGAAAAACGGAGTATCCGAGATGTCTTTTTTTGAACCGCCGCGGCTGATCGAGGCCGATGTATTTGCCGCCGTGCCTGACCGTCTGCGCAAGGGTGGCGCGCCGTCGAGCTGGATCGACGCCAATCATCCCGGCTCAAAGCTCGATTGTTTCCTCGAAGGCCCGGCCTTTGACCGCGATGGCAATCTGTACATGGTTGATATTCCCTACGGCCGCATCCTTCGCATGTCGCCGAAGGGGGAGTTCGATGTCGCTGCCGAATACGATGGCTGGCCCAACGGCATTGCCATCCACAAGGACGGTTCGATCTTCATCGCGGATTATCGTCGCGGTATCCTGCGCTGCGATCCGAAAACCGGCCGTGTCGAGGATTTCCTGACGCACAACCAGTCTGAAGGTTTCAAAGGAGTCAACGATCTGACCTTCTCGCGTGACGGCGATCTCTACTTCACCGACCAGGGCCAGACCGGCATTCACGATCCGACCGGCCGCGTTTATCGGCATGGCGCCGATGGCCGCCTCGATTGCCTGATCAGCAACGGCCCCAGTCCCAATGGCATCGTGCTCGATCCGCAGGACAAGGTAATGTATGTCGCGATGACGCGCGCCAACTGCATGTGGCATTGCCCGCTGAAAGGCGGCGGCATTTCAAAAGCCGGCGTGTTCTCCGTTCTGCCTGGCATTCACGGACCCGATGGACTGGCGATGGATGAGGCGGGCAATCTGTCGGCAGCACATGCCCGGCCCGGCATCGTCTGGTTGTTCAGCCCGATGGGTGAGCCGCTCGCCCGCGTGCAGAGCCGCAAGCCCGGCAACCGTATGACCAACATGGCTTACGGCGGTGTTGATCGCAAGACGCTGTATGTCGTCGATTCCTATCGCGGCGAAGTGTTGACGGCACCGATGCCGGTGGCCGGCAAAGTGCTGTATTCCCAACTTTGAATCGAGTAAATAATGAATAAAATCAATAATTTATTGATTTCCGCTGCAATGCTCGGCGCAACAGCACTGGCGCATGCGCAGGTCAACTATCCGGTGCGTGCGGTGCGAGTGATCGTGCCCTCGGCACCGGGTGGCGGTACTGATATTTCAGCGCGCATCATCGCGCCGCAACTGACGCAGTTTCTCGGCCAGCAGGTGATCGTCGAAAACCGCGCCGGTGCGGGCACGATGATCGGCGGTGAAGCAGTGGCACGCGCGGCGCCTGACGGTTACACGCTGCTGATGGGCGTCAGCACGCTGGCGATCAATCCGGCGATGTACAAAAAAGTACCGTACGAGGCGCTGAAGGACTTTGCGCCGATCTCGCAGGCAGTGGCGCTGTCGAATGTACTTACGGTGCATCCGTCACTGCCGGCGCGCAACCTGAAGGAATTCATCGCGCTGGTGAAGTCGCGGCCGGGTCAGGTCAACTTCGCATCAGCTGGCGTCGGCACCAGCCCGCATTTGTCGATGGAGCTGTTGCTGGTGATGGCCAAACTGAACATGGTCCATGTGCCGTACAAGGGGTCGGGACCCGGCGTCACCGACCTTGTCGCCGGTCATGTGCCGGCGATGATGCCCAATATGCTCTCGGCGCAGCCGCATATCAAAACCGGTCGCCTGCGTGCGCTGGGTGTGACCGGCACGAAACGCGCGCCGGGCGCTGAAGATATTCCGACCATCGCCGAGGCGGGCGTGCCCGGTTACGAAGCGGTGCAGTGGTACGGCCTGCTGGCACCGGCAGCGACTTCGCGCGACATCATCACCAAACTGCATGCCGGTGTGGTGCGCGCGCTGCAGAACCCCGAAGTGCGGCAACGCCTGCTCAACGACGGCGCCGAGCCGGTGGGCAGCAGCCCGGAGGAATTCACCAACTATCTGCGTGCCGAAACCGCCAAGTGGGCGAAGGTGGTGCAGGCGGCCGGCATCAAGCCGGAATAATCTGAATCTCGCGAGTCCATCAAAATGTCTGCACCTGCAAAAAAATCCCCGCCGAAAATTTCACCGTTGATGCTCAAGCTGGCGACTTATATCGCCAATGCGCGCCGTCGTCCGCTGCCGGCGGCAGTCACTGAACGCGCCAAACATCATCTTCTCGATACCGTTGCTGCGATGCTCTCCGGTTCACGACTGCTGCCGGGACGGCGCGCGATCGAATTTGTGGCGACTCAGGGTGGCGTGCCCGAGTCGACGGTTATCGGTTCGACCCTCGTCACCAGCGCGATCAATGCCGCGCTCGCCAACGGCATGCATGCCCATGCCGACGAAACCGATGACACTTATTACCTCGCGCTGGTGCACCCGGGCTGCGGCGTAGTGCCCGCAGCGTTGGCGCTGGCCGAACGCGAACGCTCAACGGGCACCGAACTGCTGCGGGCCGTGGTGCTGGGTTATGACATCTGCGCACGCATGTCGATTGCGCTGGGCATCGAACGTTTCCGCGAGCGCGGTCATTCCACCCACAGCTTCGGTCACATGTTCGGCGCGGCTGCGGCTGCGGCGGCGATTCTGAAGCTCAATGTCGACCAGACGCGTTACCTGCTGTCCTATACCGCGCAACAGGCTTCAGGCCTGTCGTGCTGGGCGCGCGACATCGAACATATCGAGAAGGCTTTCGATTTCGGCGGTATGCCGGCACGTAACGGCGTGACTGCCGGACTGATGGTTTCGATGAATTTCACCGGTGTCGAGGATGTGTTCGACGGCGACCGCAGCTTTTTTCATGCCCACGGCCTGACCGCCAGCCCTGAAAGGCTGGTGCATGCACTGGGCAGGACTTACGAAATCATGAACACCTCGATCAAGCGCTGGGCCATCGGTTATCCGATCCAGGCGCCAATTGATGCAGTGCTGAACCTCATCGTCAAACACCACATTACTGCGAATGATGTCGAGCGTGTCGTTGTCACCATTGACGATCAGGGCGCACGCACTGTCAACCAGCGTACGATGGCGAGCATCAACATTCAGCATCTGGTGGCGGTGATGTTCCTTGATGGCGACATCAGCTTTGCCTCGGCGCATGACGGCCGTCGCGTGCACGACCCGCTGGTGCTGAAACTGAAGGAACGCATCACCCTGCAGGGCAGTGCCGCACTGGGCCGGGCGAAGACCACCCAGGCCATTGTCGAGATCACCACCTGCGACGGCCGCCGCCTGCGCCATCACACCAAGGCGGTGCGCGGTACGGCGGCCAATCCGATGCCGCGTGCCGAAGTCGAAGCCAAGGCACGCGACCTCTTGCTGCCGGTGATCGGTCCCCGGCGCACGACGCGTCTGGTCGATACCATGTGGCATATCGAACGGCTGCGGGACGCACGTATGCTGCGGCCCCTGCTGCAAGTAAAATAACCCCCGTCTTATCAACCCTGATTTCAACCAACGGAACCGGAATCCCATGCGCTACGACCTGCACAGCCACGTCATCCCGCCGACCATCATCGCCGCGATGGAAAAGGACCCCAAACGCTTCCACACCAGCATTACCGAGAAGGATGGCAAGAAGTATTTCGACGTACACGGCCGTCCGGCGATTCTCAGTGCCGATTTTTACGACGCCGACGCCAAGGTCGAGTGGATGAACCAGAACAAGCTGGATGTGTCGGCAATATCTGTCGGCCCGCCCATTTATTTCTACTGGCTGCCTGCCGAGGCCGGCCTGTATGCGGCACAGCTCGCCAACGACGGTATTGCGCAGATGGTCGCGAAACACCCGTCGCGTCTGCGCGGCATGGCGCATCTGCCGATGCAGGATCCGGATGCGGCGATTGCTGAACTGGAGCGTGTAGTCAAGGAATACGGTTTCAAGGCCGTTGAGCTGGCGACTTCAATTGAAGGCACGCCGCTGGCAGCAGAAAAATTCCGCAAGGTGCTGAAGACCATCGAACAGCTGGGCTGCTTTATCTTCGCCCATCCCTACCAGTGTCTGGCCAAGGGCGGCATGGAGGATTATTACCTGTCGAATTTCGTCGGTTTCCCGCTCGACACCACGTTGATGGTCGCGCACCTGATGTTCAGTGGCGCGATGGATGAAATGCCCAAGCTGCGCATCGTGCTGCCGCACGGCGGCGGTTTCATTCCCTACCAAATCGGCCGCTTCCGCCATGGCCATCAGGTGCGCAACGAACCAAAGGTCAACAACGTCACGCCGCCGCGCGAACTGTTCAAGCGCTTTTACTTCGACTGCCTGACGCACGATCCGAAGGCGGCGAAGTATCTGATTGATCAGGTCGGCGCCGACCATGTCGTCATCGGCACTGATCATCCCTTCGACATGGCCCCGCTGGACGTGCCGGCTGCGATCGACGGCATTCCGGGACTGACAGCTGAAGAGAAAGCCTGGCTCTGCGAACGCACCGCCAAAACGCTGCTGGGTGAGCAATAATCCACGGAAAACAAAGGGATTTTGGCGTATGCTGAGCGCCAGTTCACGTTGAACGGCGGCCATTCAGGGAGACTGCAATGCCCAAGTTGAGCTTCGACAAGCTGAAACTGAAGATGCCCAAACTGGGCGGCAGCAAACCGGCGGATGACGCGCCGGCCACTGACGACGGCGGCAAGAAGAAAAAAACCGTGATGGCAGCCATCAGCGTCGTTGCCGTTGCCATAGTCGGCTGGGTCGCCTGGGATACCTTCATGGTCGAACCGCCGCCCCCGCCTGTTGCGGCCAAGCCGCCGGCCGCGAAACCGCCGGCAGCACCGGCTTCGGAGAAATCCGCAGAGACGGCACCCGTGGCTGTCAAAGCGGAAGCAGAGCCCGGCAAGGGTGATGTGGCGAAGTCCGAAGTGGCGAAAGCCGAAGCCGCTAAACCGGAGGCCGCAGCCAAGCCTGCCGCCGAACCCGTAACCGCTCCGGCGGTCGCAGCGCCGGTGGCTGTTGCTGCCGCTCCTGAAGCGGGTTCACGTGCGCTGACGGCGCGTTCCAGAATGGATGCACGGGAATGCCTGAAGCATGACAGCAATCAGGCCATCCATCGCTGTGCCGAGGGTTATCGATGACCCGTTGGAATCGAATGTAAAAAAAGCGCAGCCGAGGCTGCGCTTTTTTTATGGCTGCTATGCTTTCAGCCGCCCGATGCGGCTTTGATGCCCGCGGATTTCACCAGCTTGCCGAATTTGTCGACCTCGGCTTTCAGATACGCGTGGAACTGTTCCGGCGTGCCGCCGATGATCTGTGCGCCGACGTCGGCATGCCGTTTCTGGATATCCGGGTCAGCAAGAATGCCGGTGAATTCCTTGTGCAGGCGGCCGAGGATTGGCGCCGGAATGCCGGCGGGTGCGGCAACGGCTGACCACGAGGAGTTTTCGTAACCCGGAACGCCGGCTTCGGCGATGGTCGGTAAGTCTGACAGCACGGCCAGCCGTTTCGCGCCGGTGGTGGCCAGCGCACGCACACGTTTGGCCTGCACGAAGGGCACGGTGGCAATCGCGTTGTTGAACAGTACCTGGATCTGGCCGGCCATGACGTCCGTCATTGAAGGTGCGGAGCTTTTGTACGGCACATGGGTCATTTTGGTATTGGTCATCAGCGTGAACAGTTCGCCGCTGATATGACCGAAGCCGCCGACGCCGGATGAACCGTAGTTGAGTTCGTTCGGGCGGGCGCGGGCCAGCGCTACCAGTTCTTTGACCGACTTCGCCGGAACCGAAGGGTGCACGACCAGCACGCCAGGTGAAGTCGAGACCTGGATGATCGGCGCAAAATCCTTCACAACATCAAAGGGCAGTTTGTAGAGATGCGGATTCACCGCCCAGGTACCGACGGTGGCGATCACAATCGTGTAGCCGTCAGGCGGCGCTTTCGCGGTGATTTCCATGCCGATGTTGCCGCCGGCGCCGCCGCGGTTGTCGACCAGCACCTGCTGGCCGAGGCGCTGCGCCAGTTTTTCACCGAGCATTCGGCCCTGGATGTCGGTGGGGCCGCCGGCGACAAACGGCACGACAAAGCGTACCGGTCTGGAAGGGTAGTTCTGCGCCGAGACCGTCAGGGTGCAAAAGCCCAATGCAGCGGCAATCAGGCTGAGTGCTGTTTTCGTTTTCATTGCTTGCTCCTCCGTTGTTGTTATGAAGAGGAGTACCTGAATCAGGCTTGCAATGCCTTCTTCAGGCGCTCGACTGCGGAATCAGGACTGGTCAGTATTTTGCATCCGGGCTGCGGCGGAATCACGCGCGCGGCGCTGGCCATCGAGAACTGCCCGAGTACCAGTGCGTCGCAGGGCATCAGTTCGGATGCGGCACCCGCGACCAGACGGTCATGGGTTTCGGCATCACCTTTCAGCAGTGCGTCCCAGGCCGGGGCTACGGTGCGCGAGGAGACGGTGATCTTCTGTCCGCGTGCACGCGCCATATCCTCAAGCTCCGCATTGAGGGCGGGTATGCTCGGACCGAATGACGCAATCAGGCCGATGCGGCTGCCCGCATTGAGCGCCTCGTCGAGCATCGCTTCATTGGGTTTGAGCACGGGGATGGGCATCGCTGCGGCGCAGGCTTCGATGGCCGGACCGAAGGCAGAGCAGGTGAACAGGATGGCATCGGCGCCGCAGCCGTGTACGTATCGGCTCAGCGTCAGGAAACGTTCGATCATGCCTTCGCTCAGGCGGCCTTCGGCAGCCAGATCCGGCGCTAGCGAGTCTTCGAGCAGATTGGTTGTGCGCGCCTGCGGCCAAAGGCGCTGGAAGGCGTTGCCGATAGGCTCGATGGCGAGCGGGGTGGCATGAATCAGTGCAATGCGTGGTGCGGTCATGAAAAGGGAAAATGTCGCTGAAAAATTTGACTGGAAAGTGGGCTGGAAAAACCGAGCTTTCATTTTACCTGTTTTGCCCTGGCGCGTTGACCAAACAAGGCGCGAAGAGAGACAATTCAACGATTGCGCCACGCCTTTGGCGACAGACAGAACCGCTTTCTACAGACCAATAAAATCCGAGGAGAAAATCATGAAAAAAGCGTTTGCTTTGGCGGTTTGCGCCGTGTCATTGCTGACTGCTTCAGGGGTTCAGCTGGCCCAGGCCCAGGCTTATCCGTCGCGCCCGATCCGGCTGATTTTGCCGTTCCCGCCCGGCGGCGGCACCGACATTCTCGGTCGCGTCATTGCGCAAAAACTCGGTGAAAGCATCGGTCAAAACGTGATTGCCGAAAACCGGCCGGGCGCCGGCGGCAATGTCGGTGCCGAGTACACCGTGCGCCAGGCGCCGGACGGTTACACCATCGTGCTTTGCTCGCCGTCAATCTCGATCAGCCCGAGCCTGTATAAAAAGCTCAACTACGATCCGCTGAAGGATCTGGCGCCGATTTCGCTGGTGGCGTCGATTCCCAATTTGCTGGTTGTGCATCCGTCGGTTCCGGCGAAAACGTTGTCGGAGTTCCTCGCACTGGCGCGCAAGAATCCGGGCAAGCTTAATTTCGGTTCGGGTGGTGCGGGCACCACCAATGACCTCGGCGCGCGTTATTTCATCGCCGAAAACAAGCTGAATATCGCGATGATTCCGCACAAGGGTGCGAACCAGGCACAGACTGCGCTGCTGTCGGGCGAAGTCGATGTGCTGGTCATTGGCACGGCTGCGGCGGCCCCGTTCGTCAAGGCTGGCAAGCTGCGCGCGCTGGCTGCGCTTGGCGACAAGCGTGATGCCGCTGTGCCTGACATTCCGACGGTGGCCGAAGCCGGCATGCCCTGGTTCAAGGTCGATACCTGGTATGGCATTCTCGCGCCGGCGGCCACGCCGCGCGACATCATCAACCGCCTCAACGCGGAACTGGCCAAGGTGCTCAACGACCCGGCAACCAAAAAAATGCTGTCGCAGCGCGGCACCGATCCGCTGACCAGTACGCCCGACGAGTTCGCCAAATTCATCCGCAGCGAAGCAGATCGCTGGGGCAAGGTCGTGCGCGCTTCCGGCGCCACCGCGGATTAAAGCCGTCGCACCGGCATAACAGGGAGAACAGCAATGAACCGAATCAAACTACTTTGGGGCGCTGTTGCCGCGCTGTGTGTGACTTCTGCTGCCGGCGCGGCACAGGATTATCCGGCCCGTCCGGTGCGCATGATCGTGCCGTTTGCGGCCGGCGGTCCGACAGACGTGATCGCGCGGGTGGTTGCGCAGAAACTGACGGAAGGACTGGGCCAGCAGGTAGTGGTCGACAACCGTGCGGGCGCGGGCGGCAATCTCGGCATGGGTCTCGCCGCGACAGCGCCTGCGGACGGCCATACCCTGATCGTGGTCAGTTCGAGCTTCGTGGTGAACCCTGGTCTTTACTCCAGCATTCCCTATGACCCCTACAAGAGCTTTATACCGGTGTCGAACATGGCGGCTTCGCCCAATGTGTTCACCGTGCATCCGGGCATTGCTGCGCGCAACATGAAGGAACTGCTGACCGTCGTTGCTGCCGATCCGAAAAAGTTCTCGGTTGCCACGCCCGGCGTCGGTACTACGCCCGACCTGTCGGCGCAGTTGCTGAAACTCACCACCAAGCTGGACTTCGTTACCGTGCCTTTTGGCGGCGCCGGACCCGCTGTCGCTTCCGTGGTGTCAAATCAGACTCCCATCGGCTGTACCGCTCTGCCGCCGACCACGCAGCACATCCTGGGCGGCCGCCTGCGCGGCATCGCGGTGACGGGTGCGAAGCGCAGCAGCGCGATCGCCGATGTGCCGACGATGGCCGAAGTCGGTTTCAAAGGGCAGGAGGCGGATACGCTGCAGGGCCTGCTGGTCCCGGCGGGTACGCCGAAACCGATCGTCGACCGCCTGCACGGGCTGGTTGTGAAAATGATGGTACTGCCCGACGTGAAGTCCCGCGTTGAAGGTCTCGGCTTCGATATCATTGCCAGCTCACCGGCGGAGTTCACGGCGCAGGTGAAGGTTGAAGTTGAAAAGTGGACCAAGGTGGTCAAGGCCGCTGGCATCAAGGTCAATTGATGTTTTGCTGCTGAATAGGCGGTCCTGATGCGCATCACTGATATTCGCGAGACCGCCATCGCGCTGAAATCGGACCTGCGCAATGCGGTGTTTGATTTCAGCGAAATGACCACTTCCGTTGTTGCTGTCGTCACCGACGTGATTCGCGACGGCAAGCCGGTTGTGGGTTTCGCCTTCAATTCCACCGGTCGTTATGCCTGCGGCGCGCAGATGCGCGCCCGCTTCATTCCGCGCATTCTCAAGGAGCCGCCGGAGGCGCTGCTCAATGCCGCCGGCGACAATTTCGACGCCGAAAAAATTCTCGCGGTGATGATGCGTCGGGAAAAACCCGGCGGCCATACCGAGCGCTCAGTCGCCATCGGCACTATTGAAGTGGCGTGCTGGGATGCCATCGCCAAGATCGCCGGCCAGCCACTGTATCGGGCTATCGCTGAAAAATACAATAAAAACAATGAGATAGAAAGGGTTCCTTGTTATGTCGGTGGCGGCTGGTATGCGCCGGGCAAAGGCATTCCCGAACTGCTGGCGGAGATCAGCGACAAGTTCGCGCAGGGCTACCGCACGATGAAGATCAAGGTCGGCGGCATGTCGATCCCGGAAGACATCGAGCGACTCGAAGCGGCGCTGAAACTGATCGGCGACAGTTCGCGGCTTGCTGTGGATGCCAACGCCGGTTTTGACCGCGAACGCGCGCTGGCCTATGCGAAGGCGCTTGCGCCGTACCAGTTGCGCTGGTTTGAAGAGCCGACCGATCCGCTGGATTTCGCGCTGCTCGCCGAAGTTGCGGCGATTTATGAGGCACCGATCGGCACCGGCGAGAACCTTTTCTCGACCCAGGACGTACGCAACCTGATCACCTTCGGCGGTCTGCGTGCCGACCGCGACATCATCCAGATCGACGTGCCGCAGTCCTACGGCATCGCGCAGTTTGCGCGCACGCTGGCAATGCTGAAGGAACGCGGCTGGTCGCCGGCTTCGGTGTTTCCGCACGGCGGCAACCAGATGACGCTGCATATCGTTGGTGGTTTCGGACTCGGCGGCTGCGAAGCCTATCCCGGCGTGTTCGGCATGTTCGCCGGATTCGCTGATGACGCAAAAGTCGAGGACGGTTATCTGCGCCTGCCGGACCGTCCGGGTATCGGTTTCGAAGCACAGAATGCACTGTATGCGGTGATGCGCGAAATTGCACCGGAGCTCGGCAGCTGAATAAAAAATCCATCAGGGGGAGCAAGATGAAATCAGCATCGAAGATTGCAGCATTGGCAGCGACCTGTCTGCTGCTGACAGTGACGGCATCTGCGCAGGCGGCATGGCCGGAAAAACCGGTTCGTGTGGTTGTGCCGTTCGCGGCGGGCGGTCCGGCCGATCTCGCGGCGCGGCTTATTGCGCAAAAACTTTCCGAGCAGTGGAAGCAGCCGGTGGTGGTCGACAACCGGGGCGGCGCCGGTGGCAATATCGGCACCGCGCTGGTCGGGCAAGCGCTGCCCGACGGCTACACGCTGCTGCTGACAACCTCTGTATTTATCTGCAACCCCAGTCTTTACAAAAACGCGGGCTACGATCCCTTCAAGGAGTTCGCGCCGATCATTCTCGCCGGCGTGTCGGCGACGGTCGTGTCGCGCCATCCGTCCTATACCGCAGTTAATTCGATGCAGGACATCCTTCAGCAGTCGAAGATCGCTCCGATTCCTTTTGCTTCGCCCGGCATCGGCACTGCAGGTCATCTTTCAGGTGAACTGTTCCGCAACATCACCAAGGCCAATATCCAGGCGGTGCCGTACAAAGGCGCGGGCCCGGCGATGACTGCGCTGCTCGGAGGCGAAGTGCGTCTTGGCTTTACCGCAGTGCCGCCGGTGGTCGCGCTGGCTCGCGGCGGCAAGCTGGTACCTATCGCGGTAACCAGCCTGAAACGCCTCGATGTGCTGCCCACTGTGCCGACCGTCGCCGAAAGTTATCCCGGTTTCGAGGTCGACAATATGTACGGCCTGCTCGCGCCGAAGGCGACGGCGGTTGCGCTGATCCGCAAGATCAATGCCGATACCCGGATTGCCCTGAACCAGCCGGATCTGCGCCAGAAGTTCGCCCAGGATGCTTTTGAAATCCGCGGCAACAGCCCCGAGGAATTTGCGCAGTACCTGCGCGCCGAATTCACCAAATGGGCGAAAGTGGTCAAGGATTCCGGCGTTCGAGTCGACTGATCGGCGGACTGCATTACGGGGTGTGAGAAAATGCGTTTCTGCAACTGACAGAAACTGAGTGACACCCCGTGAAAAGACTTCAGCATCTGTTTGACAGCAACCGCATCTGGTCTGAACGCATCCGCCTTCAGGACCCGGATTTTTTCAGCAAGCTCGCACGCCAGCAGTCGCCAGAGTATCTGTGGATCGGCTGTTCCGACAGCCGTGTGCCAGCCAATGAAATTGTCGATCTGCTGCCGGGCGAGTTGTTCGTTCATCGCAACGTCGCTAACGTGGTGACCCACACCGATCTGAACTGTCTGTCGGTGATCCAGTTCGCGGTCGACGTGCTCAAGGTCAAACACATCATCGTGGTCGGCCATTACGGCTGCAGCGGCGTCGGTGCCGCGCTGCGGGGCGACCGCATCGGGTTATGCGACAACTGGCTGCGTCATGTGCAGGACGTGCGCCAGAAGCACGAGGAAAGGCTTGCGATGTTGACGGATGCCCGTGCGCGCGGCGACCGCCTTTGCGAGCTCAATGTCATCGAGCAGGTCGCCAATGTCTGTCAGACCACCATGGTGCAGGATGCCTGGGAGCGGGGGCAGGATCTGACCGTGCACGGCTGGGTGTACGGCCTGCACGACGGGCTGGTGCATGATCTCGAATTCAGCGCGACCTCCGCTGACGAGGCATTGGCGCGCTACATGGCGGCGCTCGCTAATCTCGACTGAGTCCGCAGTTTATTTCCGGATTTTGATTTCGCGGCTGACCGCTTTGGTGGTGCCGCCCCAGGTCGGTGCGTAAGCGGCTTTGCGGCCAACCCCGCCGGCCACCACGATCATCAGGTCTTCCGGTTTTTCGGCAACACGGATGATGTTTGCCGAAGGGTCGCCGCCCGCAGCCATGCGGCGCGTGCGCATCGCCGGCGCCAGTTTTTCAACGGGAAGCCAGGCACGCTCCCAGATTGCTGTCTTGGTTTTCTGCTTGTCGCTGCCTTCGCGGTGAAACATATCCACCCATTCCGGCGGCAGGATGCACAAGGGCTCGCCGCCGCCGAGAAGCCCTGAGCCGCCGGCGACGCCGGCAATCAACATGGACTGCGCAAAAGTCTGCGCCATGTCGGCTGCGGTCTGGCTGTCCGAATCGTTGACCTCCACAGTGCCAGCGATGCCAACCACGGTCACAACGCTGGCATCAGCCGCAAAGCCACGTTCCACATGCAGCGGCGTCCAGGGATTGCCCTCCGTGTTTTCGGCAAAACAGCAGGCGTATTTGGCGGGCTGACCCAGCGTCGCCATGTCGAGTTCACCAGGTTTGGCGCCGCAGACATTCTGCAGGATCAGCGTCATTGCGCGGCCAATGCTGGCATTGGCGCGGTAGCCGGCGCCTAGTGCGTTGGCAGCGCTGTTAAGTCCGATACGTCCCGCAACCGGGCCGCTGACGATATAAACGGGAGTCGCCGATCCGGTGGTGGTGGCAACACCGAGCAGATTGAATTGCGGGTCGGCCAGTGCATCCACTGCGGCCACCAGCACCGGAAAATATTCCGGCTTGCAGCCGGCCATTACGGCGCAGATGGCGATGTCACCGGCAGTGGCCATCGCAAAACTCGGCGCGACCATCGCGATTTCTTCGTCCGCCTTGTAGATGTTGGCGGCGAGCATCGCATTGACGCGCTCCGCGGTCGGCGGCACCAGCGGCAGGCCGTCGCTCAGAAAGGTTTCGGAGAGCTGCTGCTGAACCGTTTCCCATGAATCGTCATGGGGGCCGCGCCAGAGTTCCATGATGCCGGGCGGCGTGGCTCAGCGATCCGGCTTCGACAGGAAGCGGTGCATCTCGGTATGGTCGGCGATGAAGCCCAGCTTTTGTTCCATTGCGTTCCAGACGTCGGCCGTCGGTTTGGCAAATGCCGTCGAGGTTTTCATCGCCTCGGCGATTTCCAGCGCGGTACGCACGTCCTTGGCCATCAGGCCGGCAGAGAAACCAGCGTTATAGGCGCCGGAAAGCATGTACTGCTTGCATTTGTTCTTCGTGGTGTTGTTCATGCCGCTGGAGGTGTTGATGATGTCGACGATGACGTTCGGATCGATACCGAAAGCCTCGCCGGCATGCATCGCCTCGCTCGCTGCGATCAGTCCTGCCGCGGAAACATAGTTGTTGAGTGCCTTGATCGCATGGCCAGCGCCCAGCGGGCCGGCGTAATAGATCTGGTTACCCATTTTTTCGAGCATGGGCTTCACTCGTTCAAAGATGGCCTTGTCGCCGCCGACCATGATCGACAGTGTCGCTGCGACCGCGCCTTTGACGCCATTGGACACCGGTGCGTCGATGAACTGCAGCTCGCGTTTGGCCAGTACCTCGCCGAGTTCGCGGGTGCCCATCGGCGACGATGAACTCATGTCGATGATCAGCGTATTCTTTTTGGCGCGTTCGAGGATGCAGTTTTTGAATGAATCGTTATCGCCGCACAGTGCGCTGCGTACGGCTTTGCCCTCGGGCAGCATGGTGATGATGATGTCTGACGCTGCGCCGAGTTCGGACAGGCTGGTGGCCACGGTGACGCTGGCTTCACGCGCCAGTTTTCCTGCGCGTGCCGTATCCAGATCGAACACGACTACTTTGTAGCCGGCGCGTGCGAGGTTGCCTGCCATCGGTGTGCCCATTGCACCGATCCCGACAAAACCGATCACATCATTGGAAGTAGACATAAATTATCAATATAAAAAATAGTTATGATGAGGTTACATCGGCAGTTCAACGCCGACTTTGCGCGTCCGCGCCAGTTCAACCAGCTTCACCGCCGTGTAAATGTCCTGGATGCCCATGCCATGCGATTCATAGAGCGTGATGTCATCCTTTGCCGCGCGGCCGGCAGCCTTGCCAATGAGTACGTCGCCGATTTCAGTCAGTACATCCCAGCTGAGCAAACCGTTTTCAACTGCGGGCAGCAGGTCGCCGCATTCATTGCGTGCCGTGCCGCGCGAATCGACGGTGATCAGTTTGCTGCGTGCGACCGTCTTGCCGTCGATCTCGCGCCGCGACAGTGCATTGGAGCCCGCTGCATTGACATGCTGACCCGGCTGCAGCCAGTCGCCGTCGATTACCGGGGTCGATGACTTGGTCATGACATTAACGACATGCGCGCCGTTGATGGCTTCTGGGCCGGATGCTGCCGGAATCACCGGAATGCCCAGCTTGTCGCTCATTTTTTTGCACCAGGCTTCAAGTTTGTCGCGGGTTCTTGCATAGACTCGCGCTTCACGGATGTTCAGTGCGGTGACCACCGCTTCGAGTTGGCCCATGCCTTGGAAGCCGGCGCCGATCTGTGCCAGCACCGACGCGCCGGGATTGGCCAGCGCTTTGGACGCTACGCCGCTCGCCGCACCGGTGCGTACCATGCCCAGCCACACGGCCTCAACAATAGCTTCAAGCAGGCCGGACTTCATATTGAGCAAGTGGATGTAGAACGATTTCCGCCCGCTGCCGGCGGTGTAGTAATACTTGAAGCCGATGGTGTTCAGTTCCGGCGCCGATGCCTGCAACACATGCTGGATACCGAAAGGCGTCTGGATGCGCGCACGCGGCAGGTCGGTAGCCTTGCCCAGTGCGCGGTCTTTCAGCGCGCGCTCGACCTGTTCGAGCGCGAGCGGCATGCTGATCAGTTCTTTGACATTGTCTTCGTTAAGGAACAGCACCATAACCGGGACTAGCCTTTCTTGTTTTTCTTGGCTTCAGCGCGGATCGCCGAAAGCGTCGTGCGCGGCGTGATCGCATCCGGATCGACACGCAGTTCCAGCAGTGCGGCGGTCTTGGCCGACCACGCACGTTCGAATGCGGCTTCGAAGTCTTCTGTTTTTTCAACAATCTCACCGTGTAGGCCGTAGGCGCGGGCGAGAGCAGCGAAGTCCGGGTTCTTCAGTTGAGTGCCGCTGACGTTGCCGGGGTAATTGCGTTCCTGGTGCATGCGAATGGTGCCGAACATGCCGTTGTTGACGACGATGAAAATTACCTTGGCGTCGTACTGCGCGGCAGTAGCGAGTTCCTGACCGTTCATCAGGAAGCAGCCGTCACCGGAGAAGGAAATCACCGGACGTTTCGGATAAACGATTTTTGCGGCGACGCCGGAAGGGACGCCGTAACCCATCGCACCGCTGGTCGGTGCGAGCTGGGTGCGGAAGCCGGGGTAGGGATAGAAGCGATGCACCCAGATCGCAAAGTTGCCGGCGCCATTGGTGATGATGCTCTCTGTTGGCAGGCGTTTGCGCAGGAAGTCCATTACCTCGCTCATATTGAGCTTGCCCGGTACCTTCACCGGTTGTTGCCAGGCTTCGAGTTCAGCGCGTGCTTCTTTGGTCCATGTGTCCCAGGCTGGTTTGACCGGTGCGAGTTTTTTCGCGGCAGCAGCGAATTCCGGCATGCCGCTGTTGATCAGTAGCGTGCCCTGATAAACGCGGCCGAGTTCTTCTGCGCCGGCATGCACGTGCACCAGCTTCTGTGCGGGGCAGGGGATGTCGAAGAGTGTGTAGTTGGCGGTGGTCCATTCGCCGAGCCGTGCGCCGACGACTAGCATCAGGTCGCATGCCTTGATGCGTTCGGCCAGTTTCGGATTGAGGCCTACCGCAACGTCGCCGATGTAATGCGGATCGCGGTTGTCGATCAGGTCCTGACAGCGGAACGAGGCGCATACCGGCAGGTTGAAAGCGCGGGCGAAGGCGAGAATGTCTTCGCTGGCCTGTTTGTTCCAGCCGCCGCCGCCGACCATCATCAACGGTTTCTTTGCCTTGCCCAGCAGGTCACGCAGCTTGTGCATGTCGAATTCGCCCGGATTGGCAGCGACGCGCTGGTAACGAGCCGCCTTTGAGGTCGGCGCCATTTCGGTCTGCATGTCTTCGGGCAGTGCCAGCACCACTGGGCCGGGACGGCCCGAGGTCGCGACGTGGAATGCATGGCTAATGTATTCGGCAACGCGGTCGGCGCGGTCGATCTGCGCCACCCACTTGGTCATCGGTCCGAACATGCGGCGGAAATCGATTTCCTGGAAGGCTTCGCGTTCAACGACGTCGTTGCCGACCTGACCGATGAACAGGATCATCGGTGTCGAATCCTGGAATGCGGTGTGCACGCCGATGGATGCGTTGGTGGCACCCGGTCCTCGCGTTACAAAAGCGATACCCGGCTGTCCGGTGAGTTTGCCGTAGGCGTCAGCCATATTGGTGACGCCGCCCTCCTGACGGCAGATGATGAATTTGAATTCATCGCTGCGCTCGTGGATGGCGTCGAGCACCGCCAGATAGGATTCACCGGGCACGCCGAAGCCGAGATTGGCGCCGTGGGTGATCAGTGAATCGACAAGAATTTGCGCGCCGGTCTGCATCAGAGGGCGGGTGGCGGATTTGGCCGTCATGGAGAGCTTCCTGGACTGTTTTTTGTAGGAAATACGGGGAGCGAAAGCCTATCACGTTCGCGCCGCTTCCGGCCGTTATACTGCCGGGCAAATACGCATAACTACAGGAATGCGGCGATGCATGAATTCATAAAATGGACTGCCACGGAGGCGGTCGCGAAATTGGCGCGTGGCGAGGTGTCGCCGTTGCAATTGCTGGATGCGGCCGAGGCGCGTATTGCCGAAACCAATCCGCAGATCAATGCGATGGTCACGCTGTGTTTTGATCGCGCACGTGATCGCGCGCGGCAGTTGATGAGCGGCTCGCGTTCCGGCCGCCCTGCCGGATTTCTGCACGGTCTGCCGGTTGCGGTGAAGGACAACACCGATGTTGAAGGCGTGCGCTGCACATCGGGTTCCCGATTACATGAACAGCGTATCGCGCCGTCTTCCGATCCGGTGGTGCAACGGCTTGAAGCGCATGGCGCTCTCATCGTCGGTAAAACCAATCTTCCCGAATTTGCCGCCGGCGGGAATACCTTCAACGATGTCTTCGGCGCAACGCGTAATCCCTGGGATACTCGGATGAGCGCCAGCGGTTCCTCAGGCGGCAGCGCCGCCGCACTGGCGGCGGGGCAGGTTTGGATGGCCACCGGCAATGATTTCGGCGGCAGCATCCGCACGCCGGCAGCTTTCTGTTCGGTGAGCGGTCTGCGGCCGAGTCCGGGACGTGTGGCGCGTTTGCAGAAGCAGCCCTTCAATCCGCTCTCGGTCGAAGGGCCGATGGCGCGTACGGTGGCCGATGTCGCCTTGATGTTTGATGTCGAGGCCGGGTTTGATGCGCGCGATCCGCTGTCGCCGCGCGAGCTTTTGCCGTCGTTTGCGCAATGCGCGGCCCGGCCCGAGCGCCCGCGCCGCGTCGCCGTTAGCGCCGATCTGGGCATTGCACCGGTGATCGATGGTGATGTGCGCGACTCGATCAACAACGTCGCCAAAAAAATGACAGCCGATGGTGTGGAGGTTGAGGAGGCGCATCCTGATCTGGCCAATGCCGCCGCACATTTTCTGACCCTGCGCGGTGCGGTCTATATCGCCCGCGTGGCACCGCTGCTGGCGCAGTACCGGAACGTGCTGAAGCCGGAGGTGGTGGAGAACATTGAATTCGGTCTCGGTCTCAAACTGACCGATGTCGTCAGCGCGGAAATCGCGCAAGGTGAAATCATTCGCCGCGCCGCTGCGTTCTTCGAGCGTTATGACGCGCTGATCTGTCCGGCTGCGGTCTGTCCGCCGTTTGACGTCAACTGGCGCTATCCCGAAAGCTGGGATGGTGTGGATTTTGCCGGCTACATGGGCTGGCTGGTGCTGACTTGTGCGGTGACGATGACTACCTGCCCGGTGCTGGCCATGCCCGGCGGGTTTACCGCGTGCGGATTGCCGCTCGGCCTGCAGGTGATCGGTCGGCCGCAGGGCGAAGCGGCCTTGTTCGGTCATGGTGCATGGCTGGAGTCAGTGCTGGGTTTCGCGCAACTGACCCCGCTGGATCCGCGCTGATCGCCGGCGGAGCCGTGGCCGACTTTTTGATACAAATCAACAATACATGGTCGCCGGCTGGACTCACCGGGTGGCGATTGATAGTCTGGCGACGCCGGTAGAGGGGAGCCGGAGAGCATGTCCTGCAGACGGTCAATTCCATCTTGAAAAACCTCAGTTCACGCCTGCGCATCATGCTGCTGGTTGCCTTGTCGGCATTGCCGGTTCTTGGCGTCGCAATCAATAACGGCCTGCAGCAGCGGGCAGCGGACGAAGCCACTGAAAAGCAGCAACTGCAATTGATTGCCAGCCTCACGGCGCGGCGGCCTGAGCAGATGATTGCCGGGGCCAGCCAGCTTCTGTATGCGATCACTGCAGACGTTAACGATCTACTGCGCACCCGCAAGGATTGCACCAACCAGTTCCGCAAGGTCATGGCCCAGGTGCAGGGGCAATACCGCACGATGGGTCTGGCCCTGCCCAGTGGCGAGATTTATTGCGACGCAACGACTGCTCCGGATGACCTCAGTATCAACGTCGGGGACCGTGACTATTTTCGGATGGCCCAAACCACCGGCAAATTTGCCGTTGGCGGTTATCAGATTGGCCGTGCAACCGGTTTGCCTGCATTCAACATGGCGTATCCCGTGATTGATGACCATGGCAAGGTGGTTGCCGTTGCCTACGCAGCACTGAATCTGGGTACTTTTGAGGAGCAGACGGAACGTCGTCAGCGGGAGCAGGCTGGAAGTGCGGGGCGAGTGGTGACTTTTGTTGATTACAAAGGCGTCGTGCTCGCGCAGTTTCCGCAATTTCGGGCGCGGATTGGTGAGAAGGTGCCCAATCCCAGAGTTCTGGAAAAAGTGATCGGCCAGAAAAACGGCGTATTTACGGAAACTGATCTTGCCGGTGAAACCCGGATTTATGCATTTGACAGCGCCGGCATCAACCCCGATGGCAAGCCTGTGGTGCATGTTGTCATCAGTACCCCGGCGAAGCACATTTATGCTGATGCCGACCGCGTGCTGCGGAATACGGTCATTGCGATAGCGGCGGTGACCGTGCTGCTCTTCCTGCTGGTCTGGTATGGCACGGAGATGTTTGTCACGAGGCGATTCCGTGTGCTGCTGGAAATGACCGAACGCGTCCGCTCCGGTGACTTCAGTGCGCGAACCGGATTCGGCGAAGGACGAGAAGAACTGACGCAACTGGGCGTTGCCTTTGACGAGATGGCGCACGAGCTGCAAAACCGCGATCGACAGTTGCAGGATGCGCTGGAGCGCATGCGCTCCCAGGCCATTACTGACGAGCTCACAGGATTGTTCAACAGGCGCCACCTTTGGAATGTGCTGGAAGCTGAACTGTCGCGGGGCCGGCGCAAGAGCTCGCCGATTGCCGTGTTGCTGTTTGATATCGATCATTTCAAGAAGCTCAATGATCAATGGGGGCATGAGGCCGGCGATATCGTTCTGCAGAGCCTGGCCCAGGTGGTGCGTCGTGTTGTTCGCGGCACGGATATCGTGGCGCGTCATGGCGGAGAAGAATTTGTCGTGGTGATGCCCGAGGCCGGCGAGGATGTGGCGCTGCTGCGTGCGCGTCAGCTGCGGAGCCGTGTTGCCGAAATGAGCCTGTCCTATCGCGGCAATCCGCTGGACAGCATCACCATCTCGATTGGTATTGCCATCAGCGCAGACTCTTCCCAGTCCGGTGACAGTCTGGTGCGGGAGGCGGATTCAGCGATGTATGAAGCCAAGGCCCGCGGTCGCGACCAGGTGGTGGTGCACCGCATGCCCGGTGCCTCTTGAGGCGGTAAGAGGGCAAAAAAACCCCGGCTTTCACCGGGGTAAACAGGGGTTCTTGGCCTTGCACCCTGACAGGAAGAATCCGTGCGTCTACTTGACCCTTTTACCGATTTCATAGCCCACGGCCGCACCGGCGCCTGCACCGGCGACGGTACCTGCAGTGCTGCCGCCGGTCAGTGCTGAGCCGACAACACCGCCGATGACGGCGCCGGCGGTTGCGCCGACCTGTTTGTTGGTCGGCGGTGTCGAGCAGGCGCTGACGCCGAGCAGGGACGTCAACAGCAATACACGTATCGTTCGATTCATTCCGTCTCCTTGCATGAACACATCACGCCATCAATGAGCAGTTCGCGTGCCAGAATTATTTATTAATTAAATCAATGGGTTATGGCGAACCGTTTGACGTGCGATGTCTCCGGATCACGACAGCGCTTTGTTTCACTCCCCAAGTCCCTGTTCTGCTTCACTTTTTTTGTCTCCGCCCAGAGACAGTATGCTGACCGTCTGCCTGTGAACTGGATCACGCTGGATAATCGAAGCTGTTGTCGGCATTCCGACGGTTCGGGGTCATTGGTAACCGCTTGTCCGCTGAAGCGCTGCGCTGGTCGCCTTTTAAGGCGGGTACGCGAGTTGCTCAGTCTTAG
>CANHZX010000009.1 GCA_947465215.1 Betaproteobacteria bacterium
GAGGAACACGCCGAACACCACCAACAACACCACCGCCACCACGGACAGTTCCAGCAGGGAGAAGCCGCGTTGCCGCCGGTTCATCACCTACTTCTTGCTCAACGCTGCATTGCCGAGATCCCAGATCGGCAGGAACACGCCCAGCGCCAGGATCATCACCATGATGCCCAGTGAAACAATCAGGATGGGTTCGATCTGTGCGCTGAGGTTCTTGATCTCGTATTCCACTTCACGCTGGTAAAGGTCCGCAATCTCCCCGGTCATGTCGTCCAGCGCACCGGATTCCTCGCCGACAGCGATCATCTGCAGCACCACCGGCGTAAATACACCGGAGTCACGGGCCGTGCGCAGGATCGATTCGCCGCGCTCCACGCCTTCGCGCATGCGATTAATGCGATCGGCGACAAACACATTGTCCACGGTGTTGGCGACCATGGTCAGCGCACTGGTCACCGGAACACCGCTGCGGAAGGCCATCGAAAAACTGCGCGCAAACCGCGCCAGCGTGGCCTTGAGCACGATCGGCCCGGCGATGGGAATGCGCAGTTTCATGCGATCCCATTGCATGCGGCCGGCTGCGGTGCCCGTCCACCAGCGGAATGCAAACACCAGTCCGATGGCCGCACCCAGCAGCAGGTACCAGTTGTCGATCATGAAATTCGAGAAACCGATCAGCACCTTGGTCATCATCGGCAACTCGGTCTTGAATCCCTTGTAGACCCTGGCGAATGCCGGAATGACAAAAATATTGATCACCACCATCGCCACACCCATGGTGCCGATCACGAAACTCGGGTAACGCAGAGCCGCCTTGATCTGTTCGCGCATGAATTTTTCGAATTCGAGATGCTCGAACAGCCGCAGGAACACCTCCTCAAGGCGGCCGGTCTGCTCGCCGACGCCGACCATGGAACTGTAAAACTGGGAAAACACATCCGGATGCCGCGCCAGCGACGCCGACAATTCGCGTCCGGTATCCAGGCTTTCCCGTACATCACGTACCACGCCGGCAAAACGTTTGCTGTGCGTCGAATCCTCCAGCCCTTTCAGCGCACCCATGATCGGCACACCAGACTTCAGCAAGGTATACATCTGCCGGCTGTAGAGCAGGACTTCGTTCAGGGGAACTTTTTCCTTGCCGAACAAGCGCTCGAAGATCTCGCCGTTTTCACGCGGCGGCGCAGACGGCCGGATATCCAGCGGCACGATGCCCTGCCCGAACAGCTGACCCGCCACCGCCCCGCTGTCCGCGCCCTCCAGAACGCCCTGCACCGACTGCCCCCGGTCATCGCGTCCCTTGTAGGCAAAAAAAGGCATCCGTGATTACTCTTCGAGCTGGCTGCTGATGCGCATCGCTTCGTTGGGCGATGTCCGGCCGGAGGCGGCCAGTTCGGCAGCATGATGGCGCAGCGTGTTGCGGCCGATCTGCTCGCGGGCGATTTTCATGAAAGTCCGGACGTCATCCTGGTTGGCAGCCTCGACTACCGGCTTGGTCATCTCCAGCATTTCATAAACACCGGTGCGGCCGACAAAGCCGGTGCCGTTGCAGGACGAACACCCGCGACCGTGTTTGTAGAGGTGTTTGTCAACCTGATCGCCCAGCTCGCTGCGCAGCCATTCGTGTTCCGACGGCAGCGGCTGGTAATCCTCGCTGCAGCTTTCGCAGATCACGCGCAACAGGCGCTGCGCGATCACCAGCTGCAGCGACAGCGCGACCATGTAACGCGGCGCACCCATGTCGAGCAGGCGCACCGGGGTGCTGACCGCATCGTTGGTATGCAATGTCGAAAACACCATGTGACCGGTCATCGACGCACGCAACCCGGTTTCGACGGTGTTTTCATCGCGCATCTCGCCGACCAGCACCACATCCGGATCCTGGCGCAGGGCCGAGCGCAGCACGCGGTCAAAGGTCAGTTCGATTTTTTCATTGACCTGCACCTGGTTGATGCCGGGCAGCCGGTATTCGACCGGGTCCTCGACCGTGATGATCTTGCGCTCCATCGTGTTGAGTTCATTCAGCGCGGCATACAGCGTGGTGGTCTTGCCGCTGCCGGTGGGGCCGGTGACCAGCACCATGCCGCTGGGGCGGTGGATCACCTCGCGCACCTTGTCGAGCATCTCCTGCGGCATGCCGATGTTCTCCAGGCCGAGAATGCCGCTGCCCTGGTTGAGCAGACGCATGACGATGGATTCGCCGTACTGGGTGGGCATGGTCGAAATACGCACATCGACTGCGGCATTACGGATCTTGACGTTGAAACGTCCGTCCTGCGGCATGCGTTTCTCGGCGATGTCGAGGCCCGACATCAGCTTCAGGCGCAGTACCACTGCCGAGGTGATCTTGCTGTCGGCTTCGGTCTGCAGATGCAGCACGCCATCGATGCGGAAACGGATCTGCAGCCGGCGTTCCTGTGGTTCGATATGGATATCGGAAGCACGCGCCTGGGTGGCGTCCTCGAATACGGTCTGCAGCAGCTTGACGACGGGGGCCTCTTCCAAGCCCGGGGTCATCGCCAGCGCGCCGAAATCAACAGTACCGGAATCGCCGATCTCGGCCTGCAGTTCCTGCGCCAGTCCGGTGATTTCCTCGGTGCGACGGTAACTACGGTCTATGGTGCGCAGCAGCTCGCTCTCGGTGACCACCGCCAGTTCGATCTCGCGCTTGAGAATGCGCGCAATGTCGTCGTAGGCCGCGAGGTCGGTGGGATCGGCCATACCGACCAGATAGGCTTCGCCGCGGTCCTCCAGGACCATCGCGCGGAAACGCCGCGCCTGGGTTTCGGGCAGGCGTGCCACCACTTCACGCTTGATGTTGTAATGCTTGAGGTCGATGTAATCCGCGCCCAGCTGGCGGGCCAGCGCCCGGGAAATCTGCTCTTCGGAGATGAAGCCGCGTTCGATGAACACGCGACCGAGGCGGCGGCCGGTCTTTTTCTGTTCATCGAGGGCGGCCTTCAGCTGTTCCTCGGTGAGCAGTTTCTGCTGCACCAGGATTTCGCCCAGCCGGATTTTTTCAGGACGGCCCATAGGGTTTTCGCTCAAAATGATGAAGGGTGAGCAATTGGGATGCCATGTGGCGCGCCAAAACCCCACATCCGCGCATATCGCGCATGTTATTGATATTTAAGGATATCCCCTTCCAGCCCCGGTGACAACCAAGGCGAAGGTTCAACAACACCGACGTATGTTCGACATCGTACTCTACGAACCCGAGATCGCACCGAATACCGGCAACGTGATCCGTCTCGCCGCCAACAGCGGCGCGCGACTGCATCTGGTGCGTCCTCTGGGTTACACGCTCAATGACCGCACGCTGGCCCGCGCCGGGCTGGATTACCACGAACACGCCAATCTCCAGGTCCATGACGACTGGGCCGCCTGCAGGCATGCACTCGGTCCGCGCCGGATGTTTGCGGTGACCACACGCGGCAGTGTTCGTTACGACAGCGTGGCTTACAAGAGCGATGACGTGCTGGTATTCGGACCGGAAACGCGTGGCTTGCCGCAACCGGTTCTGGAATCATTTCCTGAAACACAGCGGCTGCGGCTACCGATGCGCGAACACAGCCGCAGCCTCAATCTGGCGAATGCCGTGGCCGTCGTGGTGTACGAGGCATGGCGCCAGAACGGATTTACAAGCGGCGCTTAAAACCAAGACCGGGAACGGCAGTAAAGACGCGAGCCGCTTAACGCCGCTGTTCGGGTTTGGCGTTGCGTGCCAGCAGCTCGCGCACCACGGCGGCGGCGCTCTGCGGCTGTTCAATCACGCGGCAAACGGCATCGGTAATCGGCATGTCGACACCGCTGGCCCGTGCCCGGCGCTGCACCTCGGCGGCGGTGAATACGCCCTCGGCGACGTGACCGAGCGAAGCCTGGGTTTTTGCGACACCCGTGCCCTGCGCAATCGCCAGGCCGACGCGGCGGTTGCGCGACAGATCGCCGGTGCAGGTCAGGATCAGGTCGCCCATGCCGGCGAGTCCCATGAAAGTTTCAGCACGCGCGCCAAGCGCGACGCCCAGTCTTGTCATTTCGGCAAGACCTCGCGTGATCAGCGCCGCACGCGCATTGAGACCCAGACCGAGGCCGTCGCAGACGCCTGCCGCAATGGCGATGACGTTCTTGACCGCCCCGCCGACTTCGGCACCAACGACGTCATCATGCGAATACACGCGCAGCGTAGGGCTGTGCAGAGCCTGCGCCGTCGCCGCAGCAAACGCGGCGTCCTTTGACGCCAGCGTCAGCGCCGTCGGCAGGCCGGCGGCAACTTCCTGCGCAAAACTCGGACCGGACAGCACGGCGCAGCGACCCGCACCCATGATCGCGGTATGCACTTCGTGCGGCAGTCGCGCATCAGGCCGTTCGAAACCCTTGCACAGCCAGATCACCGGCACTTTGCAACCGGCGGCGTGAATCTGCTCCAGCACGGGTCGCAGACCGGCCACGGTCGTGGCAACGATCAGGCAATCACGGTCACGCAGCGCGGCGCCGAAATCGGACTCCAGCGCCAGCGACGGCGGCAGGGTACAGCCGGGAAGATAACGTTCGTTGCTGCGACTGCTGCGCATGGCCGCGACCTGCTGCGGATCACGCGCCCACAGCGTCACCGCATGGACGGCGGCGAGATTGATGCCCAGCGCGGTACCCCAGGCGCCGGCGCCGAGAATGGCGATGTTCATGATTGCGCGAAGCGGCGCACTCAATCCCCCCAGACGTCGGCGGCGCGCACATAACCCGCCGCGCCGTCACGATGTCGGACCTGGATCCAGCCGCCGGCAGCCGGTTCAAGCACATTGAGCAGCACGTCGCGGCGGACCTCCGCCACCGACGGCGCATCATCCGCGGGTTTCTGGCGGACGGTAACGGCAGCGGCACGGACCAGCACGGTACGCGTGGTGTTGAGGGATTTGGATTCTGCCCAGGCCAGCGTACCGGTGGCATCGCGCACCTTGACCCAGCCTTCGACCTGCACCATCACCTCGAGCGGATAGCCCTGATTGACGATATAGAGTTTGCGCGCCTTGACCGACGGCGCATCGTACAGGATGACTGCAGGGTCACCGGCCGAACGGAATTCGGCGGCAGCCGCAACGCCGGCGCCCAGCGCCGACGCCAGCACAACGGCAATCAGCAACAGGCGCATGGCGTGGCCTTTAGTTGACCGTCGCAGCCGGCGCTGCCTGAGCCTGCTGCAACTGGCGCAAGCGCTCCTGGTAGGCGGCGTCGAAACTCATGTGCTGCAGCATCACCGGCGGGAATCCGGCGCGCACCAACGTGCTCGCCACGGTCTCGCGGGCGTATGGCAGCAGGGTGCTCGGGCACAACACGCCGAGCACGGCATCGATTTCCTCGGGCGGCAGATTGAGGATGCGGAAAATGCCGGCTTGCGCGGCCTCGACCAGAAACACCGTCTTGTCGGCTGTTTTGGCGGTAACGGTGACGGTCAGCACGGCCTCATACATGCCTGCCGGGTCGAGCACCGCGGCGCCCGTGTGGACGCTGATTTCGATCTGGGGATTCTCGACCTGCAGGAAAATCTGCGGTGCATTGGGAATCTCCAGCGACAGATCCTTCAGATAAATCTTCTCGACAGTGAACTGGGCTTGCTGCGACTGCTCAGGTTGTTGCGCTTGCGGTGATTCGCTCATTTTCGTTCCATTTGTTGTGTTCAGGCAGCGAGCAGCGGATCGAGTCCGCCTGCGCGATCAAGGGCTGCCAGATCGTCATAACCGCCGACATGGGTTTCACCGATGTAAATCTGCGGTACGGTGCGGCGCCCGGTTTTTTCCATCATCACCGCGCGCTGCTCCGGATCCTTGTCGATCAGTATTTTCTCGACTTCGGTGATGCCCTTGCTGCGCAGCAGGCGCTCGGCCATCTGGCAATACGGGCAAACCTGCGTGGAATACATGCGGACCTTGGCCATGGTTATCGCACCCTCGGAATCATTTTTTCTGTAACGGCATCCCGGCCTGTTCCCAGGCGACGATGCCACCACCCAGACTCACCGCCTCGGTGAATCCATTGCTGCGCAGGATTTTGACCGCGGAACCTGAGCGGCTGCCGGTACGGCAGGCCAGAATGACGGGTTTATCCTTGAACTTTTCCAGCTCTTTGATGCGCTCGGCAAGCTGCGCTTCCGGCACATGTTTCGCGCCGGCAATATGCCCCGCCTCGAACTCGCCGATGTCGCGCACGTCGATGACCACGCCATCCTTGCGGTTCATCAGTTGCACAGCGGCAAACGCGGTGACTTCGCTGCCGGCGCGGAAGGGCCGCAGCAGCAGCGGCCACAGCAACAGTGCGCCGCTGGCAATGGCGCCGCCGAACAACATCATGTTGTACGGGCTTTTTTGCAGATAGACGAAAAAGGATTCCATTGGAGCTCGATTCAGGGTGAAGTCCGGGTGCCGCGAGGGGCAGATTCTAGCAGAGGCCGCATCTGCTCCGGATGAATCCGCGCCAGCCGCTGCAGATCGGCGGCAAACCCGGGCGGCTCACGATAGGCGCGTCGCGCGCGCAATAACTGTTCCCGGGCCTCCTGCGGACGATCCGCCAGCGCCAGCAATAGCGCCTGCCGGTACACCAGCCGGGGCTGGGGCGAAAAACGCAGCACCCGGCTGTTGATGAACAGTTGCTGGCGGTAACCGGCTTCGTCCAGGGTGAGTCCGACAGCCGTTGCGGTTTCGACATAGGGCATCAGCAGCGGATCACGATGCAGCGAAATCATCCGTTCGACCAGATTGGCCGGCGGCATTTCACCAGGCTGCGGATTGAAGATGCGTTCAAAAGTCCGGTAATCCGTCCACAGCGTCGCCAAATTGAAGCCCCCGGCGAGCAACAACACGAGGGCGAGCAGCCGTATTCTGCGCATCGACAGGGCCGGCGTTTCAACCATGCCGAGCAGCAGGGCGGCAATGCCGAGGAAATAGGCATACCAGAGCGGGTACTCGAGCAGGCTGTGGATGGCGAAGACCCCGGTCAGGGCCAGCAGCCACCAGAGTTGGGAATTGCGCGGCGTGCGCAGCGCTTGGAAAGCCCAGATCCCCATCGGCACCACCAGCAGGAGGCCGCCGATCAAGCCGGTTTCGGCCAGCAGATGCAGCACGATGTTGTGACTGTTCTGGTACAGGTTGAACAGATTGTCGGCGTCAATCGCCGTGATCTGCTGGTAATAAGCGGCGGCAAACGCGCCCCAACCCACACCGTTGAGCGGATGCGCCAGCAACAAGGTCCACGATGCACGCCACAGGCTGAAACGTTCGCTGACACTGACCGGGCTGCCGAACAGACGGTCGACGGCGGTCACTGCCTCCTGTGCGGGCGAACGAACCCAGCCGGCCTGCACCACGACCTGCATCAGAAAATAAACAATGACCAATCCGCCCGTCACCATGAACAACCGTTTGTTGGCGTCATCACGAAGCAGAGTACGCCACGCCGCAGCCAGCGCCAGCGCCGCCAGCAGAAACAACCAGACGCTGCGCGAGCCCGACAGTCCGAGGACAAACAGCAGCGGCAGCGTGCAAGGCAGGGCAATCATGGCGGCACACCGCCCGCGTATCGACAGATAGGCCAGGCTGAGCAGCCCCAGCGTCGCGTGACTGGCAAAGTGATTGGCCTGGGCCAGATTACCGAACAGCGCGGCACTCGTCGGCCGGGCAATCCAGACATTGAACGGCGTCTTCAGCCCGTAGAACTGGATCAGTCCCGCCGCGGCGCTGAGCAGTGCGCCGGCCGCCAGTGCCGATGCAATCACCAGACTGAGTGTCTCAAGTCCCCATATCCGTGCCAGTGAACGGCCGGCCATGATCAACAGCCCCGCCCATCCCAGATACAACGCGCCCGTCAGCGCCTGGCCGAAATACGGTGACCAGCCGAGCAGTCCGTGCACCATCAACAGCACCGCCAGCGCAAACGGCGACAACGCCACCCAAGGTACTGCGGTGCATTCCTGCAAACGGCCGTCCATCCACACCGTCATCACACCGAGGCCCAGTGCAAAAGCCAGCCATTCCGAATAGAAGGTGGTCAGCGGATACAGGTGGTAAGGCTGGAGAAACGGCAGCGTGCACAGCAACACCGTGCACAACAGGCTGAAACGCGCGAACAGCGGCGGAAAACTCATGGGAAACGCCGGGGATGATGGACCGCGGCGCTGAAAAACAAGGGGATTGCGCTCAGTCGTCCGCGCCGCAGAACACTTCGCGCATCATGCCGATCAGCGTCAGCATGCGCTCGTCGCCGATGCGGTAGAACACCCGATTGGCGTCCTTGCGCGTACGCAATACGTCCTTTTCACGAAGGATCGCGAGGTGCTGGGAAATATTGCTCTGTGAAGTACCGACGCAATCGACGATTTCCTGCACGCTCAGCTCATCGTTTCCGAGCACGCACAGAATCTTCAGCCGCAGCGGATGGGCAATCGCCTTGAGCGCCCGCGACGCCATGTCGATATGCTCCTGCTTTTTAAGCAATTGTTCCCGCAACGCGACGGCATCGGTCATCTGGGCACCCGGACGCACTCAGGCGAATTGAAATGGATTAGAATTATACTTTATCAGAACATGCCGAATAATTCAGTAAAATCATGAAGATAACACCCGCACTGCTGATCATCCTCGACGGCTTCGGACATCGCGAAGAATGCGATGACAACGCCATTTGCCAAGCGCGCAAGCCGCACTGGAACGTGCTGTGGAAAACCTGCCCGCACACCATCATCGACGCTTCCGAAAAATGGGTCGGCCTGCCGGCGCAGCAAATGGGCAACTCCGAAGTCGGCCACATGAATATCGGGGCCGGCCGGGTCGTCTACCAGGACTACACCAAGATCGAGCATGCCATCGAAACCGGCGAATTCGCGACCAATCCCGTGCTGGACACACTGTTCAAAACTGGAGCGAACAGCGCACTGCATGTGCTGGGCCTGCTGTCGACCGGCGGCGTGCACAGCCATGAGTCACAGATCCACGCACTGCTCGACCTCGCCACCAAAAAAGGGGCGAAAAAAATCTACGTGCACGCCTTCCTCGACGGCCGCGACACGCCGCCGCAAAGCGCGGAATCTTCACTTAAAGCGCTCGAGGAAAAATGCCGTGCACTGGGCAACGCACAGATCGCCTCGATCTGCGGGCGCTATTTCGCGATGGACCGCGACCAACGCTGGGAACGCGTACAAACGGCCTATGACCTGATCACCGGCGGAGAAAGTGCCTACACCGCGCCGGATGCAGTGGCCGGCCTGCACGCCGCTTACGCGCGTAACGAAACCGACGAATTCGTCAAAGCCACCGCCATCGTGCCCGCCGGGGCTCAGCCGGTGCAGATGAAAGATGGCGATGCGGTGATTTTCATGAATTTCCGCTCCGACCGCGCGCGGCAGATGACCACGGCGCTGACCGATGCCGGCTTTACCGGATTCGCGCGCAAACATACGCCGAAGCTGGGTTACTACTGCACGTTGACCAGTTACGGCGAGGATTTCGCCCACATCCCCGCCGCCTTCGGCCCGCAGCAGATCCGCGATGGCTTCGGTGAATATCTCGCCAAGCAGGGGCTTAAACAGCTGCGTATCGCCGAGACCGAAAAGTACGCGCACGTCACCTACTTCTTCAACGGCGGCGTTGAAACGCCATATGCCGGGGAAGAACGCGTCATGGTGCCCTCGCCCAAAGTCGCAACCTACGACCTGCAACCGGAAATGAGCGCGCGTGAAGTCACCGACAAGCTGGTCGCAGCAATCAACTCGTGTCAGTTCGACGCCATCATCTGCAACTTCGCCAACGGCGACATGGTCGGGCACACCGGCAACCTCGCCGCAGCAACCCGCGCCGTCGAAGTGCTGGATGAATGTATCGGTCGTGCCGTCGAAGCGATGCGTGAGATCGGCGGCGAAGTGCTGATCACCGCCGACCACGGCAACGCCGAAACCATGCGCGATGAGGAATCCCATCAACCGCATACCGCGCACACGCTGAATCTGGTTCCGCTGCTGTACATCGGCCGCAAGGCGAAAATCGCCGACGGCGGTGCGCTGCAGGATGTCGCGCCGACATTGCTGTCGATGATGGGCCTGCCCAAACCGCCGGCGATGACCGGTCGGTCGCTTCTCGAGTTTGCGTGACCCGCATCGCATCACTGCTGATTTTCGCCCTGGCCCTCGCGCCGGCTCTTGCCGGCGCTGCAACTACGGCCAACCAGGCGCAGGATGAACTGCAGGATTTGCGCGGCCGCATCTCGGCGATGCAGAAAAAACTCGCTGCCGCGGAAGAAACCAAAAGTGAAGCTTCCGATGCGCTGCGCGAATCCGAACAGGCCATTTCCGAAGCCAACCGAGAACTGCGCGATCTGACCCGTCAGGCGCGGGATTCCGGCGCGAAGCTGGCTTCGCTGCGAAAAACCTCACAGGACACCAAAACCAGCATGCAGTCGCAGCAGGAAATGCTCGGACGCATGTTGCGCCGTCAATATCTGCAGGGCGAACCCGACGCCTTGCGACTGGTGCTGGCCCGGGAAAATCCCAATGACATGGCGCGACAGTTGCAATACCTCGCCTATATCGCCCGCGCGCGCGCGCAGCTGGTCAATGGTCTGCGCAGTAATCTCGCCGAACTCGACCGGCTGACGCGCGAGATTGCCGAAGAAGCCGAGGCCATTGCACGCATCGCCAAAGAACAGGCAAGCCAGAAAAAACGCCTGGAAAACGAAAAACGCGCCCGCGCAGAGGTATTGACCAAGGTGTCCCGGGACATCCGCGCGCAGCAGCAGCAGATCCGGGTGATGCAAAATAACGAAAACCGCCTGACCCGGCTGATCGACCAGCTGACCCGGCTGGTCCAGCAGCAGCCGCAACGCACCCAAAAGCCGGTTCCGGCCGGAAAACCCCGCCCGCGCAACGACACCGTACCCCGCGACAGCGGCGGCGGCGCCTTCGCTGCGACACGCGGAACACTGTCTTTACCGGTGCGCGGGGAACTTGGGGGCCGGTTTGGCAGTCCACGTTCAGACGGCGGCATAACCTGGAAAGGCGTATTTATTGCCGCCCGCGGCGGTGACGATGTCAAAGCCGTGGCCGGCGGCCGTGTGGTGTATGCCGACTGGCTGCGCGGTTTCGGCAATCTGCTGATTGTTGACCACGGCGACAATTACATGACGCTTTATGCCAATGCGGAAGCCCTGCTCAAACAGGTGGGCGACACCATCCGCGGCGGGGACACCATTGCCACCGTGGGCAACAGCGGCGGCAATGCGGAATCGGGGCTATACTTTGAAATGCGTCACGCAGGTAAACCATTCGACCCCCTCACCTGGGTCAAATTACGTTAGCAGTCACATCAGCCGCGATCGCGGCAGGAGTTGAAATGCGCAGTAAAATCAAACAGATAGGATTGGTCATTGGCGGCGTGGTTATCGGCGTCGCGATCAGTCTGAACTATTCCGCGATCGCCCAGCGCAGTGCAGCTGGACCGCTGCCGATCGAAGAGCTGCGCGCGTTCACCGAAGTCTTCGGACGGGTGAAGAGCGATTATGTCGAAGCCGTCGAAGACAAAAAACTGATCACCGAAGCCATCAACGGCATGTTGACCGGCCTGGATCCGCATTCGGCCTACCTCGACCAGGAAGCGTTCAAGGAAATGCAGGTCGGAACCCAGGGCGAGTTCGGCGGTCTCGGCATTGAAGTCGGCATGGAAGACGGTTTTGTGCGCGTGGTCTCCCCGATCGACGATTCCCCGGCCTCGCGTGCCGGTCTGAAAGCCGGCGACCTGATCGTCAAACTCGACGATACTTCGGTCAAGGGCATGACGCTGAACGATGCCGTCAAACGCATGCGCGGCAAACCCAACACGCAGATCGTGCTGACCATCGTGCGCAAGGGCGAGACCAAACCCCTCGTGGTCACGTTGACCCGCGCCGTGATCAAGATCCAGAGCGTCAAATCGAAACTGCTGGAGCCGGGTTACGCCTATGTCCGCGTTTCGCAGTTCCAGGAACACACCGGCGACACGATGGCGCGTGCGATCGAACGCATGTTCAAGGAAAACACCGGCCCGATGAAAGGGCTGATCCTCGACCTGCGCAATGATCCGGGCGGCCTGCTCAACGGCGCCGTCGCGGTTTCGGCCGCCTTCCTGCAGAAAGATGCGCTGGTGGTTTACACAGACGGTCGCGCCGAAGACGCAAAAATGAAACTGAACGCGTCGCCGGAACATTATCTGCGCGGTCGCAGCAAGGAAGATTTCCTCAAGCGTCTGCCGCCTGAGGCCAAGACCGTGCCGATGGTGGTGCTGGTCAACGGCGGCTCCGCTTCCGCCTCCGAGATCGTCGCCGGTGCGCTGCAGGATCATGACCGCGCAGTGGTGATGGGCCAGCAGACTTTCGGCAAGGGTTCGGTGCAGACCATCCTGCCGCTGGGCAACAACACCGCGATCAAGCTGACCACGGCGCGTTACTACACGCCGAAGGGCCGCTCGATCCAGGCCAAGGGCATCACCCCCGACATTCCGCTGGATGACGGCGCCAACGACCGCACTTCACTGAAACTGCGCGAAGCCGATCTGACCAAACATTTGGGTGAAGCCGGAACCTCGGAAAAACCCGAGGACAAGGCCGCCGCACTGGCGCGCGCTGTGCAGAAATACAAATTCACACCGGCGGCACGCCCGAAAGAGCCGGAAGAAAAGGATCTGGAAATCGCGCGGGAAAAAGAACGCGCCCTGCGTGAAGCCGGCGAAATCGTTTCGCCCAACGACTACGAGCTCAATCAGGCAATAGCGTTCCTGAAGAGCCGGGGCATCGCCAAACCCTGAGCAACGCTCTCACGGCACAACGCCCGGCGCTGCCGGGCGTTGTTGTTTCCGTCGGGCAAAAATACGACACTGCGCCATGGACGACGAACAACTGCTGCGCTACAGCCGGCACATCCTGCTGCCGGAAATCGGTATCGAAGGCCAGCAACGCCTGCTCGATGCGCATGTACTGATGATCGGCGCCGGCGGGCTGGGTTCGCCGGCGGCTCTGTATCTTGCTTCGGCGGGCGTCGGCACGCTGACGATTTGTGATGGCGACAGCGTCGACCTGACCAATCTGCAGCGTCAGATCGTGCATCGCGAATCAGCGGTCGGCCAGACCAAGGTTGAATCGGCACGCGACACACTGCTGGCGATCAACCGCCGCGTCAACATCAATCCCGTAAACGAACGCGTCGAAGGCCAGCGCCTGGCGCAACTGGTGGCTGCCGCTGATATCGTGCTCGACGGCAGCGACAACTTCGCGACGCGCCACGCGGTCAACCGTGCTTGTGTCGCGGCGCGCAAACCGCTGGTATCGGGAGCCGGCATCCGTTTCGACGGCCAGCTGGCGGTGTTTGATCTGCGCCGCGCCGATGCGCCCTGCTACGCCTGCCTGTTTCCGGAGTCCGGAGAAACCGAGGAGATGCGCTGCGCGGTGATGGGCGTGTTCGCGCCGCTGGTCGGCATCATCGGTGCCATGCAAGCCGCAGAAACACTGAAACTGCTTGCGGGTATCGGCGAATCATTGAACGGTCGCCTGCTGCTGCTCGACGCACTGAATATGGATGTACGTACCGTGAAGCTGCAGCGCGATCCGGGCTGCGCGGTGTGCGGCGGACGATAGTCCCCGCCCGCGCGAAGCAGTACAAAAATCAGGTCATATCCAGCGAGTCTGAAGCCGGCGCGGTTTCGGCCGCCAGCGTCTCACGCGAAGGTGTCGTGCTCTCGCCGCTGATCAGATGCTCCAGTTCGCGGGCGACGCGTTCGAGATCGGGCGGATTGCGGCCGAGCATCTGCAGCAGCAGCCGTGACGGAAAATCAGCCAGCGTCTCCGCGTGATTGGAGCGGATACGAGAGGCGGTTTCCAGCGTCGGCCGCACATGGGTGAACTTGAATCCGGCCTTCATGTTCTCGACGGAATCGACCACGGCAAGCTGCGACCGGGCCACGCCGATCATCAGTTGTGCCAGGTGTTGTGTCGTAATCTGGGTCATGGCTGGGTCTCCGGTGACGATGAAGGCTGTTGAGGCGTGAAGGCTGTTAAAGCGATAAAGGTCAGGCGATAACGCCGGCAGTCAACTGTTTCCACTGCTGCTGCCAGAATTCCGCGGGGTCGCGACGGAATCCGCTCTTGGCATACTGATGCCAGCGTCCGGCGACAAAACTCATCAGTACGTTGGCTTCTGCCGCCGGCTCTACATCGGCGGCGATTTCACCGCGTGTCGCGGCAAAACGCAGTGCCTGTTTCAGCGCGGCCTCCAGGCGGTCATGGATCTGGTTGATGCGCGTCTGCAGCGCGTTGTCCTCGGTGACCAGCGCATCGCCGATCAGCACCCGCGTCATGCCGCGGTTTTTCTGTGCGAATCCGAGCAGCATGCCGATGATGGCTTCAGCCTGGCGCAAACCGCTCTGCTCGTCGCTGGTGATCTTGTTGATCAGCGTAAACAGGGTGTCTTCGACAAAATCGATCAGTCCGGCAAACATGTCGGCCTTGCCCTTGAAGTGCCGGTACAGCGCCGCTTCCGATACGCCGATGCGCGCGGCCAGGGCCGCGGTGGTGATGCGTTCGGCCGAAGGGCCTTCAAGCATCTGGGCGAGCGTCTGCAGGATCTGGGTCTTGCGTTCTCCGCTGCGTGCCATGCCGTCCTCAGTACAGTGATGCTGCGTGAATGGAAAGATCGGTGATTCCGGTTATGCGTCTGTCGACATACCCGGGCGCCCGCTCCGCCTGCGATACCCACACGGTCTTCATCCCCAGACGTTTCGCGGTGCGCAGGTTTTCCAGCGAGTCTTCGACCATGATACAGCGGCGCGGGCGCAGGTGATGCGCACGGCACAAACGCAGGAATCCATAGGCGTCGGGCTTGGGTCGGAATCCCACCGTCTCGATGGAAAACACCGCCTCAAACAGGTCGGTAATGCCGAGTACGCGCAGCACGGCGCGGGCATAGTGCACCGGCGCATTGGAAAACAGATACTTGCGCCCGCGCAGGCGCTGCAGCACGTGACGCAGTTGCGGTTCGCGCACAACCATGCGCTTGAGATCCGGGAACTGGTGGGTATGCCACAGAAAATGTGCCGGATCGGTGTCGTGATGCTTGATCAGCCCGAGCAACGTCGCGCCGTAACGCTGCCAGTAGCGGCGGCGCAGCGCACCGGCTTCGGCTTCGTCAAGATGCAGATGCTGCTGCAGGTAGGCCGTCATCGCGCGGTTGATGTGCGGAAAGATATGCGGCGTAGCGTTGTGCAGTGTGTTGTCGAGATCGAAGATCCAGGCGACATTGCCGGTCATGACGCTGGCGTCAGGCCGTCAGCGGCGCTTGATCAGCGTACCCACACCTTCATCGGTGAGGATCTCGAGCAGCAGCGCGTGTTCTACGCGGCCGTCGATGATGTGGCAGGTGTTGACGCCGTTTTTCACCGCCTCCAGCGCCGAGCCGATCTTAGGCAGCATGCCGCCGTGAATGGTGCCGTCAGCAAACAGTTCATCGACCTTGCGCGCAGTCAGCCCGGTCAGCAGATTGCCGTTCTTGTCGAGCACGCCGGCGGTGTTGGTCAGCACGATCAGTTTCTCCGCCTTGAGAATCTCGGCCACCTTGCCGGCGACCAGATCGGCATTGATGTTGTACGACTCGCCGTTGGCGCCGACGCCCACCGGCGCAATCACCGGAATGAAGTCCTGGGTATGCAGCAGATTGACGATGGCCGGATCGATGCTTTCGACTTCGCCGACCTGCCCGATGTCGACCATTTCGTCATTACCCGCACCGCCGCGCACCATCATCTTGCGCGCACGAATGAGGCCGCCATCTTTGCCGGTCAGCCCGACAGCCTTGCCGCCGCAGCGGTTGATCAGGTTGACGATGTCCTTGTTGACCTGACCGCCGAGCACCATTTCAACGACATCCATGGTTTCGGCGTCGGTGACACGCATACCCTGAATGAATTCGCCCTTCTTGCCGACACGCTTGAGCAGGTCGTCGATCTGCGGACCGCCGCCATGGACGATCACCGGATTCATGCCCACCACTTTCAGCAGCACCACGTCGCGCGCGAAACCTTCCTTCAGCGCGGGATCGGTCATCGCGTTGCCGCCGTATTTGACGACAATGGTCTTGCCGTGAAAACGCTGGATGTACGGCAGTGCTTCGGCGAGGGTCTTGGCTTTGCTGGCGGCGGTAGAAGCGGAAAGTGGCATGGCGCGTGATCGCAGAGGTCAGGTTTTCGGAACAAATGTGAGGGTTCACTCATTCTACCTGAGCCAAAAAAAGGGCGGCAGGTCTTTCGACCTGTCGCCCTGCGGCGGGCGCCGGGGTGGGCGCCGGAGGGTGCCGCTTTCGAGCCGGGGTCTGGCTCTTAATTGATCGTCAGACGCTTGCTGGCGGCGGCCGTCTTTTTCGGCAGCGTCAGTTCCAGCACGCCGTCGTTATAACGGGCTACCGATTTCTCTTCATCGACCGCCTGGGCCAACGTAAATGCGCGGTAGACCTTGCCGTATTGACGTTCGGCACGCAGCACGCGTTCGCCATCTTTCACTTCACGTTGATTGCGGGTTTCCGCGCTGATCGCGACCTGTTCGTTGTCGATGGTGACGTGGATAGCTTCTTTTTTCACGCCGGGAATTTCAGCGTGAACGGTGTAGGCATGCTCGTCTTCACGGACGTCGATACGGATCGGCTGTGCCGCCTGCGGCGTGCCTTCGAAAGCCATCGGCCGCACAAAAAAACCGCGCAGCAGTTCATCGAACGAATCGTCAAACGGATTAAAGCGGGTTACATTCACCATGATGTTCTCCTTGAATCAAAGTGGCGCCAGGCGCCGTGCAAGGAATATGGGTGGCGCCGGCGGCATTTCAAGAGCGGCCGGCTGCGCAATCCGCCCTGACCCGAAATAATTCAATAAATATCTGTTTTTAAAGGATTTTATTTGTCTGCGGATGCCAGCCCGGCGATAACACCCGAAGCCATCGAAGCCGAACGCGACTATCTGCTGCGCTACGCAACACTGCAGTTGCGCAATCCGGCGCAGGCCGAAGACGCGGTGCAGGAAACCCTGCTCGCCGCACTGGAAGGTCTCGAACGGTTTTCCGGCCGCTCGACGCTGCGCACCTGGCTCACCGGCATCCTCAAACATAAAATCATCGACCATCTGCGCCGCAGCGGCCGCGAACGGCCGCTGGGCAGCGATGACGATGAACGCGCCGAAACCGAAATCGTCGACGCGCTGTTCGCCGGAGACGGCCACTGGCGCGGGGTTCCCGCCGACTGGGGCAGCCCGGCAAAATCTCTCGAAAACAGCCGTTTCTGGAAAGCCTTCGAGCTCTGCCTGCAGCGCCTGCCGGTGCGCACCGCCCGGGTATTCACCATGCGTGAAGTCATGGAAATGAGTACCGACGACATCTGTCAGGAACTGGAGATTTCCACGACCAACTGTTGGGTCATGCTGCATCGCGCGCGACTGACGCTGCGCGAATGCCTGGAGATGACCTGGTTTGACGGACAGCCCTCATGATTCCCAACTGCAAAGAAACCTCGCAATTGCTGTCGCAGGCGCAAGACCGTCCTCTCGGCTTCATCGAGCGCCTGCGCATGCGCCTGCACCTGGCGATCTGCGACCGCTGCCGCCGCGTCAGCAAGCAATTTGATTTCCTGCGCGCCGCGGTGCGCCGTTATCGAGACGGCGAATAAGCCGCAGCGGGAACTCTGCAGGCATCTGCAGGTCATTTCCGAGGTCGGAACACGCCGCCCCTTGGCTATAATCCGACCCTTTATTCGATTTTTCTACCTTCATCTTTCGAACTTCCCCGCGAATGGAACTCTCCGTGCACCGTTTTTTCTCCCGCTTTTACTCCCGTCTGTTCAGTGCAATCGCCGTCTGCTGCCTGGCCTTCTCCGCTATGGCACAACAGGCATTGCCCACGCCGCCATCGGTGGAAGCTCGCGCCTGGCTGCTGCTCGACTTCAACAGCGGACAGGTCCTCGCCAGCCAAAACGCCAACGACCGCTTTGAGCCGGCGTCGCTGACCAAGCTGATGACCGCCTATTTGGCATTCAGCGCCCTGAAACAGAAAACGCTCAAACCCGACCAGGTGATTCCGGTTTCAACCCGCGCCTGGAAATCCGAAGGCTCACGCATGTTCATCGAGCCGAACAGACCGGTGATTGTTGAAGACCTGCTGCGCGGCATGATCATCCAGTCGGGCAATGACGCCAGCGTCGCGCTGGCCGAGGCCATCGGCGGTAGCGAAGAAGTGTTCGCGCAGATGATGAACCGCGAGGCCAAACGTCTGGGCCTGGTCAACACCAACTTCATCAACGCCACCGGCCTGCCCGGCCCGCAACTCTATTCGTCGGCGCAGGACCTGTCGCAGCTGGTGGTCGCGCTGATCCGCGACTTCCCCGAGCACTACGCGCTGTATTCGCAAAAAGAATTCCGCTACAACAACATCACCCAGGCCAACCGCAACCGCCTGCTCTGGCTCGATCCCACGGTCGACGGCGTCAAGACCGGCTTCACCGACAATGCGGGTTATTGCCTGATCACCTCGGCGCGCCGCGGCGACCGCCGTCTCGTTTCGGTGGTGCTTGGCACCGCATCCGAAAGTGCGCGTGCCACCGAAAGTCAGAAGCTGCTGAACTGGGGCTTCCAGTTCTATGACAGCGTGAAGCTTTACGGTCGCAACCAGCCGGTGACGCAGCTGCGCGTGTGGAAAGGCGCTTCCGACATGCTCAAGGCCGGATTTACCAACGACCTGTATATCGCCCTTCCCAAAGGCCAAAACGACAGGATCAAGGCGACGGTTGAAAGCCTGCAGCCGCTGCTGGCGCCGGTCACACCGGGCCAGCGCGTCGCAACACTGAAACTGGAAATCGACGGCAAGCCCTACCGCGAACTGCCGGTGGTGGCGCTGGAAGCGGTGCCGGTCGCAGGCATTTTCGGTCGCACCTGGGACTCGCTGCGACTGCTGTTCAAATAAGCGCCTTGCGACTTACACTTGATCCTGCAATAACACCAACCGGAACGGAACCGCCATGCCCGACATCGTTTATCTGAACGGCAAATTCATGCCCATCGAGGAAGCCCACGTGCCGGTGCTCGACCGCGGCTTCATATTCGGCGACGGCGTGTACGAAGTCGTTCCGGTGTATTCCAGACACGCCTTCCGCCTGGCCGAGCACCTGCGCCGGCTGCAGTACAGCCTCGACAAGATCCGCATCACCAATCCGCACAGCGATGCCGAATGGGCGGCGCTGATCGCTGAAATCGTCAAACGCCACGACGATGAAGACCAGTCGATCTATTTCCAGGTCACCCGCGGCGTGGCCAAACGCGATCACGCCTTTCCGAAAGGCATCAAGCCGACGGTATTCATGATGAGCAATCCGCTGGTGATACCGTCGCCGGCGCTGGTCGAATCCGGCGTCGCCTGCATCAGCGCCGTAGACTACCGCTGGCTCAACTGCGACATCAAATCGGTGTCGCTGCTCGGCAACTGCATGCTGCGCCAGCTGTCGGCCGACGTCGGTGCCACGGAGACCATCCTGTTCCGTGACGGCCAGCTGACCGAGGCGTCTTCCAGCAATGTGTTCATCGTCAAGGACAGCGTGGTGCTGACCCCGCCCAAGGATCACCTTGTGCTGCCGGGCATCACTTACGACGTCGTGCTCGAGGTCGCACGCGCGCGGGAATTCGAAGTCGAGGTGCGCGGGGTCACTGAAGGGGAAGTGCGCAGTGCCGACGAAATCTGGCTCACCTCATCGACCAAGGAAGTGCTGGCGGTCACCACGCTCGACGGCAAACCGGTCGGTGACGGCAAACCCGGACCGCTGTTCCGGCGCATGCATGCGCTTTACCAGCAGTTCAAGCAGGAACACATGAGAGTAGCCGCGTGACGACTGAAATGCCGGGCGACGCGCAGCCGTCGCTGATCGAATACCCGACCGATTTTCCGCTGAAAATCGTCGGCACTACGCAGCCGGGTTATGCGCAGGCGATTCTCGCCATTGTCAAAAAACATGCGCCGGACTTTGACGATGCCACGATGGCGATGAAAACCAGCAAAAAGGGCAAATACCTCAGCGTGACATGCGTGATCCGCGCCACTTCGCGCGAACAGCTCGATGCGCTGTACCAGGAGCTGTGCGATCACCCGATGGTGGTGATGGTCCTCTAGCCGCTGCTGCGGCAGGCGTTATTTCGTCAGCTTGCGCTGGCGTATCACAAGCAGTTCTTCCGCATACTCGCGGTTGAAATCCGAACCGGAGCCGGTCAGGTAACTGCGGAATTCGCCGCAGGCCTTCTCCATGCCGTCGCGCGGCTGCGCCAGCAGTTCGTCGCGCTCGCCGTTGCGGTATTCCAGAACGTAGCCTTCATATTTGCCCACGTTGCGCATATAGTCTTTTTCGTCTTTCGACGAGCCGCGGATCATCAGGGTCACGCGGTTATCCAGTTCATTGAGCATCCCCTTGTGGCGCATCTGCCAGGCGGCATAGGCTTTTTCCCCGGCCTTGGCCTGAGCCGGGAACGCCTGGGCGCAGGCATCACGCACGGCCAGCAGGCGCTGATGCGCCAGATAGACGCGGCTCAGGCTGGAGCCGTATCGCGATCCCGTGTCGCCGCTATCCTGGGCCGCTGCCGGTAGCGCCAAACCGACGACCAGCATTCCGATCCAAACGCCAAGCACACGCACTGCCGCCTCCTGAACGTCCTATAATGATGTGTCATTATCCCATCATTACCGGCGCCACTCTGCCGGTCGCACCGTGTCCGATCTTTCTTCCATCCCGGTTGCTGTTGTCGCTGAACCGCCGGTCATCCACCGGCTGGGGGAAGTGCCGTACGCGCCGACGCTGGAACTCATGCAGACATTCACACGGAACCGCGACAGCAACACCCGCGACGAACTGTGGCTGCTCGAACACCCTCCGGTCTATACCGCCGGCATCGCCGCCAAAACCGAACACTGGCCGCGAATTGATAACAACATTCCCGTAGTGCGCATCGACCGCGGCGGACAGATCACCTATCACGGCCCCGGCCAGCTCGTTGCTTACCTGCTGCTCGACCTGCGCCGGCGCAATCTGTCGGTACGTCCGCTGGTGCGGCGCATGGAGCAGGCGGTGGTCGATCTGCTCTCCGGTTACGGCATTACCGCGCACGGCCGCCCGGATGCGCCGGGGGTCTATGTCGGCGCCGCAAAAATCGCCGCGCTGGGCCTGCGCATCCGCAACGGCTGCTGTTATCACGGCCTCGCGCTGAACATCGACGTCGATCTCGCACCGTTCAGCGCCATCAATCCCTGCGGTTATCCCGGGCTGGAAGTGACCCGCACCCGGGATCTCGGCATCACTGACAGCCGCGCGCAAATCGGCGAGCGGCTGCTCCACTGCTTACTGGAAAAACTGCAATGACCGCTCCCGGCGAGAAACAGAAGGGCCAGGCCAAAACCGCGCGCATCCCGATCAAGGTGGTGCCGTCAACGCCGCTGAAAAAACCCGACTGGATCCGTGTGCGCCTCGGCAACAGTGCACGCTTCCAGGAAATCAAGGACATCCTGCGCGAACAGAAACTGCATACCGTCTGCGAGGAAGCCACCTGCCCGAACATCGGCGAATGTTTCGGCAAGGGCACCGCGACCTTCATGATTCTCGGCGACCTGTGCACGCGGCGCTGCCCGTTCTGCGATGTCGCTCACGGCCGGCCGAAACCGCCGGACCCGGAAGAGCCGCGCCACCTCGCCGAAACCATCGCCGCGCTGAAACTCAAATATGTGGTCATCACCAGCGTCGACCGGGATGATCTGCGTGACGGCGGCGCCCAGCATTTCAAGGACTGCATCCGCACTGTGCGCGAGCTGTCGCCGCAGACCCGCATCGAAATTCTGGTGCCGGATTTCCGCGGCCGTCTTGATATCGCCCTCGACATCCTCTCGGCGGGTCCGCCCGATGTGATGAACCACAACCTGGAAACCGTGCCGCGGTTGTACAAACAGGCACGCCCGGGGTCGGATTACGCGCACTCGCTGAAACTGCTCAAGGATTTCAAGGCACGCTTCCCGCATGTGCTGACCAAGTCGGGACTGATGGTCGGACTGGGCGAGACCGACGAAGAAATCCTCCAAACCATGCGCGACCTGCGTGCGCATGACGTCGACATGCTGACCATCGGCCAGTACCTGCAGCCCTCAGGGCATCATCTGCCGGTTTTGCGTTACGTCGAACCGAAAACCTTCGACATGTATGCCGCAGAAGCGGAATGCATGGGCTTCAGCCACGCCGCGAGCGGACCGCTGGTGCGTTCTTCGTACCACGCCGACCAGCAGGCACATGAAGCCGGCGTGACCTGAGTCGCCCTCAGGTTTCGCCGAGCTTCTGCTCCAGCAGCTCGTGCAATTTAGCGAAATCCGGCTCGCCGAGAATCCGCGTCACTACATTGCCCTGCTTGTCGATGACAAAGGTGGTCGGCGTCAGCTTGACCTCACCGAAGGACTTCGCCAGTTCGCCCAGAGGATCCAACGCGACCTTGAACGGCAGCCTGTTTTTTTCGGTGTAGTTCAGCACATAGTTCGGCGGATCATGGCGCATCGCCACGGCGATGGTTTCAAAACCATGGTCGCGAAACTTATTATAGGTAGAGACAATCTCGGGCATTTCCTTGACGCAGGTAACACAGTCCGTTGCCCAGAAATTGACCAGAACCACCTTGCCGCGCAGGCTGGACGTGGTGATTTTTTCGCCCTGCAGCGAAACAAAAGTCACAGCCGGCGCCGCCGGGCGTGCATTCCAGAAGGCGAATGCGGCAAACGCTATCGCTGCGACAAGCACCGCGACTAGAATCCGGTTTCCGGTTCTGGTCATCTGTCGCCAACCACTCTGATACAGGGAAATCTCATCATGCTGCGTATTCTCGGAGTTCTGCTGTCGTTTGTCATCGCGATGTTTGCCTTGGCGGCACCTGCAGCCGCCGGCGTTGCCGACCTCAGCAATGCCGATGCCGTCAGCGGTTTGAAACAGGCGCTGACTGATGGTTCCGCAGCCGCGGTAAAAATGCTCGGTCAGGACAACGGCTACTTCGGCAATGCCAAGGTGAAGATTCCGCTGCCGCCCAATATGCAGAAAATCGAAAGCGGCCTGCGCATGATGGGCATGAAAAAGCAGGCTGATGAGCTGGTGCTGTCGATGAACCGTGCCGCCGAAGCCGCCGCGCCGGAAGCCAAACAGCTGCTGGTCGACGCCGTGAAAAAAATGTCCGTGCAAGACGCCAAGTCCGTCCTTGCCGGCGGCGACACTGCGGCAACCGATTATTTCCGCCGCACCACCCAGGACCAGCTGACCCAGCGTTTCCTGCCCATCGTCAAAAAATCCACCGACCGCGTCGGCCTCGCCCAGCAATACAACAGCCTCGCAGGCCAGGGTGCCTCGCTGGGACTGGTGAAAAAAGACGATGCCACGATCGAAACCTATGTCACGCGCAAAGCGCTCGACGGGCTGTACCTGATGATCGCGGAGCAGGAAAAAGCCTTACGCCAGAATCCGGTGGGGGCTACCAGCGATATCGTCAAAAAAGTATTCGGCGCAATCCGCTGAACTGCAGCGCGGGCCACAACCCCGCGCTTAGTGCGCTTTATCCCAATTCGGCCCGACACCGACCTCAACCAGCAGCGGCACCGCCAGCTGCGCCACGCCGGTCATCAGCCGGTGCAGTCCGGTTTTGACCGTGGACAGTTCCGCCTCCGGCACTTCGAGCACCAGTTCGTCATGCACCTGCATGATCAGCAGCGACTTCATGTTCTGTTCGGTCAGCCACTGCTGTACCTGAATGGTCGCCATCTTGATCAGGTCGGCGGCAGTGCCCTGCATCGGCGCATTGATCGCCGCACGTTCGGCACCCTGGCGGCGGTTGCCGTTACTGCTGCGGATTTCCGGCAGCCACAGGCGGCGGCCGAACACGGTTTCGACATAACCCTGCTGATGCGCCTGTTCGCGCGTCACCCGCATGTATTCGGCGACGCCGGGATAACGCTGGAAATAACGGTCCATGTACTGCTGCGCAGCGGCGCGTTCGAGGTTGAGCTGGCGCGCCAGACCGAAGGCCGACATGCCGTAGATGAGGCCGAAGTTGATGACCTTGGCGTAACGCCGCTGTTCGTTGTCGACCGCCTTCACGTCAATGCCGAAAATTTCGGCGGCGGTTGCACGGTGGATGTCCTCGCCCGCAGCAAATGCACGCAGCAGGCTTTCGTCGCGCGAGATGTGCGCCATGATGCGCAGCTCGATCTGCGAATAGTCGGCCGAAACGATGTGCGAACCCGGCGGCGCGATAAAGGCTTCGCGGATACGCCGGCCTTCCGCTGTGCGGATGGGAATGTTCTGCAGATTGGGATCACTGCTCGCCAGACGTCCGGTCACCGCGGTGGCCTGACCGTAACTGGTATGCACACGCCCGGTGCTGCGGTTGACCATGCCCGGCAGCTTGTCGGTATAGGTTGATTTCAGCTTCGCCAGGCCACGGTAATCCAGGATCAACTGCGGCAGCGGATGGTCGAGCGCCAGTTCCGCCAGAGATTCCTCGTCGGTGGACGGCGCACCGGTCGGGGTTTTCTTGACCGGCTTCAGGCCCTTCTTGTCGAACAGCACTTCCTGGATCTGTTTCGGCGAGCTGAGATTGAAGGGCTGCTCGGCCTCGGCGTGTGCCCGTGCTTCGATAGCAATCATCTTTGCACCGAACTCGGCCGAAAGTTCGGCGAGCAGCTTTTGATCCAGCAGCACGCCGTTGCGCTCCATCGTATACAGCACCGCCATCACCGGCATTTCGATGTCGGCATAGATGTGTTTCAGTTTTTCGTCGTCCGCGATGCGCGGGAACAGGGACTGATGCAGTTGCAGCGTGATGTCGGCGTCTTCCGCAGCGTATTCACTGGCGCCTTCGATGGCTACCTGCTCGAAACCGATGCGTTTGGCCCCCTTACCTGTGACATCATCATAACTTATTGTTTTTACTGATAAAATTCTTTGCGCCATGGAATCCATGTCATGCCGCTGGTGGCTTTCCAGCACATAGGACTCGAGCAGCGTGTCGTGCGTAATGCCGCGCAGCGTGATGCCGCAGTTAGCGAAGATATGCGTGTCGTACTTGATGTGCTGGCCGAGCTTGGCGTGTTTATCGCTCTCCAGCCACAACCGCAGTTTTTCCAACACCCGCTGACGCGGCAACTGATCCGGTACGCCGGCATAGACATGGCCGACGGGAATATAGGCCGCACGGCCGGGTTCGAAGGCCAGTGAAATGCCCACCAGTTCCGCTGTCAGCGGATCGAGGCTCGTGGTCTCGGTATCCACCGCAGTCAATGCAGCCGCTTCTATGCGCTGGATCCACTCATCAAGCGCGGACTCTGTCAGCACGGTCTCGTAATGGCGCGGTACTGCAGCAGGCGGCGGAACAACGGCCGCCGCTGTCATTTCCGTCGGGGTGTCCGCACCACCGCCATCCAGTTCACGACGCCAGGTCTTGAATTCGAAACGGTCGAACAGCGTCGCCAGCGTCGCGACATCCTGCGGCTGCGGCGCAAGCTCGTCGATGCGCAAAGGCAATTCGACATCGCATTTGATGGTCAGCAGCTGTTTTGCCTGCGGCAGCCAGTCCAGCGACTGGCGCAGGTTTTCGCCGACGGCGCCGCTGATATCGGGCGCGTTCCTGACTATATTGTCGAGGTTGCCGTACTGGGTCAGCCATTTCACCGCGGTTTTCGGCCCGACCTTGGGCACGCCGGGCACGTTGTCGACGGCATCGCCGATCAACGTCAGGTAATCAATGATGCGCTCCGGCGGCACGCCGAATTTCTGCTCGACGCCGGCGATGTCCAGTTTTTCGTTGGACATGGTGTTGACCAGCGTGACCTGCTGCGTGACCAGCTGCGTGATGTCCTTGTCACCGGTGGAAATCACCACACGCATGCCGGCCTGCTCGGCCTGGCGCGCCAGCGTACCGATGACATCATCGGCTTCCACGCCTGAAACTTCGATCAGCGGCCAGCCCATTGCCACAATCGCCTCCTTCAGCGGGGCAATCTGCGAAGCCAGCTCATCCGGCATCGACGGCCGGTTGGCCTTGTATTGCGGATACAGATCGTCGCGGAAGGTTTTGCCCTTGGCATCAAACACGCAGGCGCTGAATTCCGCGGGGTAATCCTTGTGCAGACGGCGCAGCATGTTGAGCACGCCGTAAATCGCGTTGGTCGGCTCGCCGCGGCTGTTACTCAAGTCGCGGATGGCGTGAAAAGCGCGGTAAAGGTAGGAAGAGCCGTCGACGAGGAGCAGGGTTTTCATGCGGGACCGTGGCCACTGGAATATGCGGCGGCGGCTGCCGCCCGGAATCGCGCCGATTATCGCAGAGTTCGCGTTGCGCGCCGCCTTTCAAAACACCGCCGAAAACCGGATAATGCACGAACAACGGAGTTATCCATGCGCCGCATTCTGCAACTGACCCAACTGACCCTTCTGCTCGCCGCATTCGCGGTCGCAGTATTGCCTGTCGTGCCGTCCGCGCTCGCGCAGGACCGCCTGAAGGCGCAGCCGATCCCCGAACCGCCACCGCCTCCGCCGGGCTTTGAATTGGACCCGGCACTGGAGCCGCAGGTGACGATTCTCAAGCGCGGCGAAGACAGCGTTGAGGAGTACCGCATCAGCGGCAAGCTCTACATGGTCAAGGTAACGCCGCCCCATGGCCGGCCCTATTACCTGATTGACGAGCGCGGCGACGGCAAATTCGCCCGCCAGGAATCCCACGACCTCGGGATCCGGCCACCGATGTGGGTGATTCATTCCTGGTAGTACATTCCCGTTAGTGAGGTGCCGCCGGGAGACCGGCTGCTGATGTGCCTTAACACCCGCGGCTGCAATAACGAACGCTGATCAATCCGGTCTTTTTCAATGTCCGTCTTCACCACGGTAACCCCTGACGAACTGCGCCACTGGCTGCAGGATTACAGCGTCGGCGAACTGCGCGATCTGCAGGGCATCAGCGCAGGCATCGAAAACACCAACTATTTCGTCACCACCGACATCGGTCGTTATGTGCTGACCCTGTTCGAGAAGCTGACGCCGTCCGAGCTGCCTTTTTACCTGAATCTGATGGCCCACCTTGCTGGCCGAGGTGTACCCAGCGCCTGCCCGGTGGCCAATCGCCAAGGCGCCTATCTCGGTGCGCTGAACGGCAAACCGGCCGCACTGGTCGCCCGGCTCGAAGGCCGTGACGTCACCGAACCCAGTGCCGTGCAATGCGCTGCCGTCGGCGCCGTGATGGCGCAGATGCATATCGCCGGACAGTCCTACCCGACGACCATGGCCAATCCGCGCGGCCCGCAATGGTGGGCCGCTGTGCTGCCGGAAATCCTGCCCTTCCTGCCCGCGCCGGAAGCTGCGCTGCTGAGGCAGGAAGTGCTTGAGCAGAAAGCCGCACGCGCGCCCGAACTGCCGCGCGGCGCGATCCACGCCGATCTGTTCCGCGACAACGTGCTGTTTACCGGCAATACCGTCGCCGGCGTCATCGATTTTTATTTCGCCTGCACCGATGCGCTGCTCTACGACGTCGCGATTGCCGTCAACGACTGGTGCGTCAATGCCGATGGCGCACTGGATGTCCCGCGGACCCGCGCCTTCCTTGACGCTTACGCTGCCGTGCGGCCCTGTACATCCGCAGAAAACGAAGCCTGGCCGATGATGCTGCGCGCGGGCGCGCTGCGCTTCTGGGTGTCGCGGCTGTATGATTTCCATCTGCCGCGTACCGGTGAACTGACCCACGCCAAGGATCCCGGACATTTCCGCCGCATCCTTGAACTGCGCATCAAAGACGCAAAAACGCTGCCTGGCCTCCCCGGCTGAGGACGGCACCGCCACATGCAGCGCCTATAATCCGGGGAGGAGGATTGGATGGAAATACGCGTCGTACCGGCACGTCAGGGATGGCAATGGATTGTTGATGGCTTTGTGCTGTTCCGCCAGCAGCCGCTGGTGTGGATGCTGCTGCTGGCAGCCATGGCGGTGATCTGGATTACGTCCACAGTATTGCAGCCGATCGGGCCTCTCGCGATCAGCCTGCTGTCGCCAATCTTCCTCGCCGGGCTGATGAACGCCTGCCGCGTCACCGACAGCGGCCGTGAACCCGACATCAGCCACCTGTTCAGCGCCTTCCGCACCCATGCCGCACCGCTGGTCACCATCGGCGGCGTCTATCTGGTCGGCAACATCATTGCCGTGGGCATCGTATTCATGGTCGCCGGCGGAGACGCGATCAGCGCGCTCCTCGCCAAAAACCGCACTGAAGCCGACGTCGCCATGGCGCTGCGCGGTCTCAGCATGGGTCTGGCTATCGGTACTGCGGTATTCATGCCGGTGGTGATGGCGGTATGGTTCGCGCCGCTGCTGGTGGTGTTCCATGACCTCACGCCGGTCGCCGCAATGAAATCCTCGTTCGTCGCCAGCTGGCGTAACCTGATGCCCTTCACCGTATACGGCGCGGCGATGCTGCTGCTGTGGATACTCGCCTCCATCCCGCTGATGCTGGGATTTGTCGTGTTGCTGCCGGTGATGGCCTGTTCGGTGTACACCGGCTATAAGGACATCTATCCGCAGCATGTCACGCTGCCCGCAGCCGAAGACCTCGACGATTAAAGTCCATCGGGCCGCAGTTCAGGCCACTGAAATCAGGCGGCTTCGAGCTTGGCGTAAGCCAGCGCCAGCCATTTCAGCCCGGAATCCCTGAAGTTCACCTGCACCCGCGCGTCGGCGCCACCGCCTTCGGCATTAACGATGACGCCAGCACCGAATTTGGCGTGAGTCACCGCCTGGCCGATGCGCCAGGGGAAATCACGCGACTGCAGGGACGGCGCCGTCGACTGTCCGGAAGGACTGCGCGACGGCGAGCCGTAGGATGGTGAACCCTGGCGCGCATAAGCCGGCGCCTGCCGGGTGTGGTTGACCCGCTGCAGAAGCGCTTCCGGCAATTCACGGAAAAATCGCGACGGCACGTTGTAACGGGTCTGGCCGTGCAGCATGCGGCTTTGTGCAAGCAGCAGATACAGCCGCCGCCTTGCTCGGGTCAGGGCGACATACATCAACCTCCGCTCTTCCTCCACGCCTTCCGCCTCGGTCATGCTGTTTTCATGCGGGAACAGGCCTTCTTCCAGTCCGGTGATGAACACCGCATGGAATTCCAGACCCTTCGCCGAATGCACCGTCATCAACTGCAGGGCGTCCGATCCCGCTTCAGCCTGGTGTTCGCCCGCCTCGAGTGCGGCATGCGCCAGAAAAGCGGTGAGTTCATCCATCTCCTCTTCTGGCGGTGTTCCTTCGGCGGGCATCTGCGTCGCGCGCTCTTCAACGAACATCGCCGCGGCATTGACCAGTTCGTCCAGGTTCTCCAGCCTGTCGGCGCCTTCTTTTTCGTTACGGTAATGCGCGGTGAGTCCGCTGTGCTCGACAACATGAGCAATCGCCTCCTGCAGCGGCAGGTCCGTAGTGGCGCCACGCATGGCTTCAATCAGTTTCACGAAAGCGGCAATGCTCGCGGCGGCCTTGCCCGACAGCGTGTTGGCACAGGCCGCCGCCCAGAGCGTCATGCCGCCTTCACGCGCCATGCCCTGCAGTTGTTCCAGGCTGCGCGCACCGATACCGCGCGTCGGGAAATTGATCACCCGCAACAACGCGCCGTCATCATCCTGGTTGGCGACCAGCCGCAGATAAGCCAGCGCATGCTTGATTTCCTGTCGTTCGAAAAAGCGCAGGCCGCCGTAAACGCGATAAGGCATGCCGGCGGTGAACAGTGCGTGTTCGATGACCCGCGACTGCGCGTTGGAACGGTAGAGAACCGCAATATCGGACAATCGTTCACCGGCAGCGCGCAGACTGCGCACTTCCTCGACGATGTATGCCGATTCGTCATAATCGGATGCCGCCTCGTAGACACGCAGCGGCTCGCCTTTGTCGTCCTCAGTCCACAAATTCTTGCCGAGGCGCTTGCGGTTATGCCCGATCAGCGTATTGGCGGCGTCGAGGATGTTGCCGTGTGAGCGGTAGTTCTGCTCGAGCTTGATGATCCGCTCGATGTGAAAATCACGTTGCAGGTCCTGCATATTGGCTGTCGTCGCGCCGCGCCAGCCGTAAATCGACTGATCATCATCACCGACGGCAAATATCGCGTTGTCCTTCCCGGCCAGTAGTTGCAGCCAGCGGTACTGCAGTCGGTTGGTGTCCTGGAATTCGTCAACCAGGATGTGGCGGAAACGTCCCGAATAGTGGTCCCGCAGCGATTCATTGCGCGCCAGCAGTTCGTAAGAGCGCAGCAACAGCTCGGCGAAATCGACCACGCCCTCGCGCTGGCACTGGCGGTCGTATTCGGCGTAGACCTCGACCATGCGCCGCGAAAAATCATCGTAGGGCTCGACCTTGTCGGCGCGTTTACCCTCTTCCTTCTGTGCAGCGATGAACCACTGCGCCTGGCGTGGCGGATAGCGCTCCTCGTCGACGTTCATGCCCTTCATCAGGCGCTTCACCAGCGCGAGCTGGTCCTGGGTGTCGAGAATCTGGAACAGCTGGGGCAAACCGGCCTCGCGGTAATGCGCGCGCAGCATGCGGTTGCACAAGCCGTGGAAGGTACCCACCCACATGCCGCGGGTATTGATCGGCAGCATCGCCGACAGCCGAGTCAGCATTTCCTTCGCAGCCTTGTTGGTGAAAGTCACCGCCAGCACGCTCATCGGACTGATCTGCCCGGTCTGGATCAGCCAGGCCATGCGGGTGGTCAGCACGCGCGTCTTGCCGCTGCCGGCGCCGGCCAGAATCAGCGCGGACTGGTGCGGCAGCGTGACGGCTTCAAGCTGGTGTTCGTTAAGGCCTGAAAGGAAGGCTGGGGTCATCTTTTGAAGCCGATTGGTAACGCCCGATTATACGTGACCCACTTCCGTTACCGGCCGGGAAACAGGCGGAGCGCGATATAATCATCGCTTTAATGATTACCCTCCCCGCCAGCATCATGCAGCAAAAATACAATCCGCAGGTCATCGAGCGCGACGCGCAGCAATTCTGGGACGACGCACAGGCTTTCCGTGCCGTCGAAAGCAGTAACAAGCCCAAATACTACTGCCTGTCGATGTTCCCCTATCCCTCGGGCAAGCTGCATATGGGCCATGTGCGCAATTACACCATCGGCGACGTGCTGACGCGCTACCACCGCATGAAGGGCTACAACGTCTTGCAGCCGATGGGCTGGGACGCCTTCGGCCTGCCCGCTGAAAATGCCGCGATGGCCAACGGCGTGCCGCCGGCAAAATGGACTTACGACAACATCGCCTATATGCGCAAGCAGCTGAAGTCGCTGGGCTTTGCCATCGACTGGAGCCGCGAGCTCGCGACCTGCAAACCCGATTACTACCGCTGGAACCAGTGGCTGTTCCTGCGCATGCTGGAAAAAGGCATCGCCTACAAAAAGACACAGGTGGTGAACTGGGATCCGATCGACCAGACCGTGCTCGCCAACGAACAGGTCATCGACGGCAAGGGCTGGCGCACTGGCGCCACCGTCGAAAAACGCGAGATCCCCGGTTATTACCTCGCCATCACCAAATACGCCGACGAGCTGCTGGAAGCCCTCGACACGCTGCCGGGCTGGCCCGAGCGGGTCAAGGCAATGCAGGCCAACTGGATCGGCAAGAGCTACGGTGTACGTTTTGCCTTTCCGTACAACATCGACGGCAAGGCGGAAAAGCTCTGGGTGTTCACCACCCGAGCCGACACCATCATGGGCGTCACCTTTGTTGCCGTTGCCGCGGAACATCCGCTGGCCACGCGTGCGGCGCAGGGCAACGCCAAACTCGCCGACTTCATCGCCGAATGCAAGCGCGGCTCGGTGATGGAAGCCGACCTGGCGACGATGGAAAAGAAAGGCATGCCGACCGGCATTTTTGTCGAACATCCGCTGACCGGCGAAAAAGTCGAGGTCTGGGTCGGCAACTATGTGCTGATGGGTTACGGCGAAGGCGCTGTGATGGCGGTGCCGGCACATGACGAACGCGACTTCCACTTCGCCAAACAGTACGGCCTGCGCATCACCCAGGTCATTGATGTCGCCGGACAGCCGTTCTCGACCGACGCCTGGCAGGAGTGGTACGCCGACAAGGAAAAAGGTGTCTGCACGCAGTCCGGCAAATACGACGGCCTGAATTATTCCGCAGCAGTTGATGCCATCGCCGCCGACCTCGCCGCCAAAGGACTCGGTGAAAAACAGGTCCTCTACCGCCTGCGCGACTGGGGTGTCTCGCGCCAGCGTTACTGGGGTTGTCCGATCCCGATCATCCACTGCGCCGACTGCGGCGACGTGCCGGTGCCGGACAAGGACCTGCCGGTGGTGCTGCCCGAAGACTGCGTACCCGACGGCAGCGGCAATCCGCTGAACAAGCGTGCAGACTTCGTCAATTGCGCCTGCCCGAAATGCGGCAAACCGGCAAAACGCGAAACCGACACCATGGACACCTTTGTCGATTCGTCCTGGTATTACCTGCGTTATGCCTGCGCCGACAGCAGCACCGCGATGGTCGACGAGCGCGTCAACTACTGGCTGCCGGCCGACCAGTACATCGGCGGCATTGAACACGCCATCCTGCATCTGCTGTATTCGCGCTTCTGGAACAAGGCGATGCGCGACCTCGGCCTGGTGAAAATCGACGAGCCGTTCAAGAACCTGCTGACTCAGGGCATGGTGCTCAACGAAATCTTTTTCCGTAAGCCGGCGGCCGGCCGCATTACCTATTACAACCCCGCCGACGTCGAACTGATTGTCGATGACAAGGGCAACCGCAGCGGTGCGACGTTGCGCGCTGACGGCCAGCCGGTCGAGTCCGGCGGCATCGGCACCATGTCGAAATCAAAAAACAACGGCGTCGATCCGCA
>CANHZX010000010.1 GCA_947465215.1 Betaproteobacteria bacterium
AGTATCGGCGCCGGCTTTGGCAATCTCGGCAATGTTGTCGGTTTTGACGCCGCCATCCACCTCAAGCCAGATGTCGCGGCCGCTGCGCGCAATGCGCTCACGCACGGCCTTGATCTTGGCCAGCGCGCCGGGAATGAATGATTGACCGCCGAAACCCGGGTTGACCGACATGATCAGCACCAGGTCCAGTTTGTCGAGCACATGGTCGAGGTAATGCAGCGGTGTCGCGGGATTGAACACCAGACCGGCCTTGCAGCCCTGCTCCTTGATCAAGCCGATGGTGCGGTCAATATGTTCAGAGGCCTCGGGGTGAAAGGAGATGATGTTGGCGCCGGCCTTGGCGAAATCGGGAATGATGCGGTCAACCGGCTTCACCATCAGATGCACATCGATCGGCACCTGCACCAGCGGCCGGATCGCCTGACAGACCATCGGCCCGATGGTCAGATTGGGCACGTAATGGTTGTCCATGACGTCGAAATGGATGATGTCTGCGCCGGCAGCAACAACGGCCTTCACTTCTTCGCCAAGACGGGCGAAGTCGGCAGACAGTATGCTGGGCGCGATGCGATGGGTCATGGCGATATCCGGATTCAGTTCAGGGGAATTTTACCTGTTCTTGCGGTCCAATGAAGGCAATGCCAACTTCCGCCACCGAGCGGCGAATGCGAGAATAGGGCCATGACCGAATCCAAATACCAGATCAGCGTCTCGCCCCGCGCTTTTTACATCGCGGAGCAGTCCGATGCCGACGCCGGGCGATATGCCTTCGCCTATACCATCACCATCACCAACAACGGCGCCGTGCCGGCGCAACTGATCAGCCGGCACTGGATCATTACCGATGCCAATAACCTGGTGCAGGAAGTCAAAGGCCAGGGCGTGGTCGGCGCCCAGCCCAAGCTGAAACCCGGCGAAAGTTTCGAATACACCAGCGGCTCGATGCTGGCGACACCGGTGGGCACGATGCGCGGCAGCTATCAGATGATCGCCGACGACGGCACCCGTTTCGACGCGCCCATCCCCGAGTTCACGCTGTCGGCGCCGCGCGTGCTGCACTAGGCGGCTGCGCCAGGGTTACGCGCGTATGTCGCTTCGCAGCAGTTACACGCTTCTTGCGCCGGTCTATGACTGGCTGATCGGTCCTGCGCTGGCCCGCGTACGGGCGCAAAGCCTGGCCCGCCTGCCATCGGCCGGTGCGCACATCCTGATCAACGGCGCCGGCACCGGACTTGATCTGCCACTGCTGCCGGCGACACACCGTTACACCGCCCTCGACCTCACCCGCGCCATGATCAACAAGGCGCAGCCTCGCCGCGGGCGGCTGGATCTGCAATGGGTGCAGGGCGACAGCCAGCGGCTGCCGTTCCGCAATGACAGTTTTGATCATGTGCTGCTGCATCTGATTCTGGCCATCGTTCCCGACAGCCGCGCTGCGCTGCGCGAGACTGCGCGGGTGTTACGTATTGGCGGCAGGGTGTTTGTGCTGGATAAATTTCTGCGGCCCGGCGAAATGGCGCCGCTGCGGCGGCTGTTCAATCCGCTGATGCGACGGATTGTCACGCGCACCGATGTCGTTTTCGAAGACGTTCTTGCCGGATCACCCGGTCTGCGCGTCATTGACGATCAGCCGGTGATGGCCGGCGGCTGGATCCGCATGGTCACGCTGGAAAAAATCACGGCTCAGGATTTGCCTGGCGGATCCTCATCGGCATCCTCTTTTTCGGGACGGGGCCAGGTCAGCCAGACAACGCCGACCAGCAGCGCCACCGCCACCGCCACTTCCAACAAAAACCAAATCAATCCGTTCATTGCGCCCCGTCTTTTGCCTGGATTTGCCGATGCATAAGCCCCACTGTAACAAACTGCCTCTGCGCACGCTGCTCGCCGCCCTTGCCGGGGCATCAGTGCTGGTGGCCTGCCGCGCCACACCGGAAAAACCCGCCGAGCCCCCGACACCGCCCGCGGCCGTTGCACCAGCGCCGGCCACTCCTGCACAACCCGAAGCACCGGTCATCGTACAACAGACACCGCCGCTGCCCGCCAATCACCTGCGCCGCGGCGCGTGGAACGATCTGCCGGGCTGGCGCGACGACGATCCGGCAGCGGCATGGAATGCCCTGTTGACCAGTTGCAGCACCTTGAAAACACAGGAGCCCTGGCGAGCGGTCTGCGCGGCAGCGACGGCGCTGCAACGCCCCAACCGCGAACAGGCTCGACGTTTTTTTGAAACCCAGTTCAACCCCTACCAGCTGCTGCAGCCGGATGGCGGTGTCGAAGGACTCGCCACCGGTTATTACGAACCTCTGCTGCGCGGCAGCCGCACGCCGACAACGCGCTACCGTTATCCGGTTTACGGCGTGCCCGATGACCTGCTGGCACTCGACCTGCCGGCCTTCAGCGCCGAGCCGCGGGATTCGCGGGCCCGGGCGCGTATCGACGGCAAACGCGTCGTGCCTTATTTTGACCGCGCACAGATCGAAGCCGGCACTGCACCAGTACGCGGCAAGGAAATCGCCTGGGTCGACGATCCGGTGGAACTGTTCTTTTTGCAGATCCAGGGCTCGGGCCGCCTCGATCTCGAAGACGGCGGCGTGCTGCGCCTCGGTTATGCCGATCACAACGGCCATCCCTACCGCTCCATCGGCCGCCTGCTGATTGACCGTGGCGAACTGACAGCGGATCGCGCATCAATGCAGGGCATCAAGGCCTGGGCCCAGCAGAATCCGGCCAAGCTGCGCGCAGTGCTCGATTTCAACCCGCGTTATGTGTTTTTCCGCGAACTGCCGCAGGGACTGGGTGGTCCGCTGGGCGCGCAAGGTGTACCGCTGACCGCGCGCCGCTCGATCGCCGTTGATCCGCGCTTCGTGCCGCTGGGCTCGCCGGTATTCCTCGCCACGACCTGGCCGCTGAGTGCAAAACCCCTGAACCAGCTGATGCTGGCACAGGACACCGGTTCGGCGATCCGCGGCGCGGTGCGCGCGGATTTCTTCTGGGGCTATGGCGACGATGCCGGACGCGAAGCGGGACGCATGAAACAGCCCCTGCGCATGTGGGTGTTGCTGCCGCGCGGCTATCCGCTCAACGGTGCTGCGGACTGACTTGAAGCGAAGATGATCGACCGCACACAACGCGTCCTGCAATCGATTCTCGACAACGCCGGCTGGCGTAACGCCCCGTTGCCGGTGCTGCGCATCGCACCTTCGCCGAATGTGTTGCCGACTACGCTGCCCATCGGTCCGCTCGCCGGCGCGACACTGGGCGCCACCGGCCTCGCCGCTGCTGCACTGTGGCAATTGCGCTGCGGCCGGCTGCAGCAAATCACCGTCGATACCCGTGCTGCCGCGCTGGCGATGACCTCGGCCACCTATCTGCGGGTCAACGGGCAGCCGGTGAAATCCTGGGATCCGATCACCGGCTATTACCGGGTACGTGACGGCGAATGGGTCTATTTGCATGGCAATTTCCCGCACCTGCGCGACGGACTGCTGAAACTGTTTAACGTACCGAACGATCCGGCGACCTTGCGCGCCGCACTGGTCAACTGGTCTGCGGCCGATATCGAAGATGCGGCAGGACGACTGGGGCTGTGCGGCGTCATCGTGCGACTGCGCAGGGAATGGGAAGCACATGCGCAAGCACTCGCCACGGCGGCATTGCCGCTGATTGAAATCACCCGCATTGGTGATGCGCCACCCCGCCCGCTGCCGGATGCCGCGCGCCCGCTGTCGGGAATACGCGTGCTGGATCTGTCGCGCGTGATCGCCGGTCCGATGGCCGCACGCACGCTGGCTGAACACGGCGCCAGCGTATTGCAGGTCGGTGCGGCACATCTGCCGTCCATTGAATCACTGGTCATCGACACCGGCTTCGGCAAGCAGTCCTGTGCGATCAATCTCGACACGACGAACGGCAGCGAAACACTACACAAACTGATCGACGACGCCGACGTGTTTCTCAACGCCTATCGCCCGGGTGCTCTGGAGCAGCGCGGCTTTTCGCACGCAGCGCTGGCAGAACAACGCCCCGGCATTGTTTATCTGACCATCAGTGCATTTTCACGCGCCGGCCCTTGGGCGCAGCGCCGCGGATACGACACGCTGGTCGCCGCCGCCAGCGGCCTGACCCGGTCGGGCAATGAAGATCCGGCGCGCCTGCCCTGCCAGCCGCTGGATTACCTGACAGGCTATCTCGGCGCTTTCGGCACGATGCTCGCCTTGCAGCGCCGCGCGCTGGAGGGCGGCTCCTGGCATGTGCAACTGTCGCTGGAACGCACCTCCGCGTGGATCCATGAAATGACTGAGTCAGTGGGACGCGAAACCGACGTTGCGACTGAGGTGCCGCCCGCCGCGACAATCAGCGATCTTTATACCGAGTCTCCCTCACGCTTCGGCCTGCTGCGCCACCTCAAACCGGTCGTACAGCTGGCGGAAACGCCGGCGCGCTGGGAATGTCCGCCGGTGCCATTAGCCAGCGATCCGGCGTGCTGGGCGGGCTGATCCGGTGTCGCGGATACGTCTCGAATGCAACTGATGTGAGCGCCCGCTAATTCATAAATATTTGTTTTAAATGACTATTTTTTTACACCCCTCTGAAACCCGGGATTCTGCACCCCGATGAACATCGTTGTGTTGGGTGCCGGGGTGACGGGTATTGCGACAGCCTGGTATCTGCGCAAAGCCGGCCATGAAGTGACCGTCATCGACCGCCGTGAAGGCCCGGGGCTGGAAACCTCCTTCGCCAACGGTGGACAGATTTCGGTGTCGCATGCCGAGCCCTGGGCGAATCCGCGCGCGCCGCTGCAGATCCTGCGCTGGCTCGGCCGCGAAGATGCGCCGCTGCTGTTCCGTCTGCGCGCCGACTGGCAGCAGTTGCGCTGGGGTCTGGCCTTTCTGCGCCAGTGCACACCGGCGCGGCTGCGCCACAACATCCGCCAACTGGTGGCTTTGGGAAACTACAGCCGCAACGCGCTCAAAGCACTGCGCGCCGAGACAGGCATCCAGTACGACCAGCAGACCCGCGGCATCCTGCACTTCTACACCAACCCTGACTCCTGGCGCGGGGCGCAGCACGCGGCGCAGCTGATGCGCGACGCCGGCTGCACACTGGAATCGAAATCGGCTGACGAATGCATCGGTATTGAACCGGCGCTGGCGCCGCAGCGCGCACGCATCGCCGGCGGCACCTATTCACCGCACGATGAATCCGGTGACGCGCACCGTTTCACTGCCGAACTGGCGGCGCGCTGCGCAGCGGCAGGCGTCCAATTCCGTTACGGCATCACGGTCGAGGCACTGCGACCCGGTAGTAATGGATGTCTTGATAGCGCGCAATTGCGACTCGCCGACGGCAGTCCCGAAAATTTACGCATCGAAGGCTGCGTCATTTGTCTCGGCACGGGCAGCGCCGCACTGATGCGTCCGCTGGGCATTGACCTGCGCATTTATCCGGTGAAAGGATATTCGGTCACGCTGCCGATTGTGAATCCTGAACGAGCGTTTACGGTTTCACTGACGGATGACGAACACAAGCTGGTGTATTCGCGGCTGGGCGAACGGCTGCGCATTGCCGGTACGGCCGAATTCACCGGTTACGACACCACACTGACTGCAACGCGTTGCGACGCCATTCTGCACCGCGTCGCCGATCTGTTTCCGGATGCCGCCGACCTCACCCGCCCGCTGCTGTGGGCAGGCCTGCGCCCGGCGACACCATCCAACGCGCCCTATATCGGCGGCACACGTTATGCCAATCTGTGGCTTAACACGGGACATGGCACGCTGGGCTGGACCCAGTCCTGCGGCGCAGGCGCAGCGCTGGCTGAGCGGATTTCCGGACGCACGCCGGACGTGAGCTTCAGTTTTTGTGAATAACAGCAGAAGCGCGGAAACCGGGACTCAATCCGTTTTCAGCGACCACACACCGTCCCAGTTTGCAGGCGGCGGTGTCTTACGATAAATCTCGCAGCGCTCCAGATACAGGCTGGAAGGCCGGTCGGCGGGATTGGCGCGGAGGACTTCATTAAACAGGCGGATGGCCTGATCCCAGTTGCGATCGCGGTAGTGCGCGACGGCTTCGGCAAAGGCGAAAATCACCTCGTCCATATGCGGGAAGGTGTCGGTGGTATGGTGTTCCAGCACTTCGCTCAGGGAGACCGGCCGCTGCATCCCGCGCACCCGGATCAGGTCCAGTTCGCGCATGCGCACCGGCACGCTCAGCCGCGCCGCAGTGGTCTCGCAGATCAGCACGCCGGTACCGTAGTACTTGTTGGCATTCTGCAGCCGCTCGGCGAGATTGACGCGGTCACCGATCACCGTGTACTCGAGCCGCTTCGGCGAGCCGATACTGCCTGCCACCACATCGCCGGTGCTGATGCCGATGCCGATGCGGATCGGTTCCTGACCCACAGCATTGCGTCGCAGGTTGAGTTCGCGCAGCGCCATCATCATGCGACTGCCGACCTTGACGGCATTCGCTGCATCATCCGTGGTCGAACGCACCGAACCGAACACCGCCATGATCATGTCACCGATGTACTTGTCGAGAATGCCATTGTGGGCAAACACGACATCGACCATATCAGTGAAATAGTCGTTGAGCATCGCCACCGTCTCGCGCGGACCCAGCCGCTCCGACATCGTGGTGAAACCGCGGATGTCGGAAAAAAGCACGCTCACTTCACGACTGGCGCCACCGAGCGCGGCATTACCGCCCTCCAGCAGCTCATCCATCACCGCCTTGCTCATGTAGCGCGACATCGTGTTGCGCAACCGCTTCTCGCGCGTGATGTCTTCCATGATCAGCATCGAACCGATACGCTCATCGTGCATGTCCTGCAGCGGCACCGCGGTCATGTTGACCGATACCGCATTGCGCGCGCCCAGCACCAGGTCTGAATCCACGGTGCTGTCGGTGCGCCCCGTGCGCAGCACCTTGTCGAGACTGTTGGTAACCCAGCTGTTGGGACCGCTGAAAATCTGCCCGATTTCACGGCCCAGAATCTCGTTTTCACCGCGTTGCAGGATGCGCAACGCCGAATGATTGACCTTGCTGACGACGTTGCCGGCATTCAGCGTGACCACGCCGTTGCTCATGCTGCGCAGGATGCTTTCGTTGTAATTGCGTGAATCGCTGACATCCTCGAACAGCTGGGCGTTTTCGATGGACACCGCGGCCTGTGCGCACAGCGCCTCCAGGCGCCGCTGGTCGCCGGCCGTAAACGCGCCGTCCTTCTTGTTGAGGATTTCCATCACACCGACTTTGTTGCCGCCGCGCGTGGCGATCGGCATGCACAGAATGTTGCGTGTGCGGTAGCCGGTATCCTTGTCCACGGCCTGATTGAAGCGAGGATCGCGATAGGCATCGTCGATATTGATGCAGTTGCCGGTGGTAAAACACTCTCCGGCAATGCCCACGCCGGCGGGAAAACGGATGACTCCCGATCCCTCGCCGCCGGCAACCCGCGACCACAGTTCGTTGCTGGCAGCATCGTAGAGGAACAGCGCCCCGCGATCTGCACCGAGCAACTGGGTTGCCGCAGCGAGAATTTTCTCCAGCAGCGGATCGAGCTTGATTTCGGAAGTGATCGAACTGACCACATCCAGCAGCAGCGCCTCCTCGCGCTGGGAGCGTTCGACACGCTCGAACATGCGCGCGTTCTCCAGCGCGGCGGCGGCCTGCGAGGACAATGCCTCGAGCGCCTGCATGTCTTCGGTATCGAATTCGCCGGCGCGCTTGTTGAGGGCCTGTGTCACGCCGATGACTTCGCCGCGGTTGTTGCGGATCGGCACGCACAGCAGGTTGCGCGTACGGTAACCGGTTTCGGTATCCACCCAGCGGTTGAAGCGCGGATCGGCGTAGGCGTCGGGAATGATTTCGCCCGCACCGCTGGTAAACACGGAACCCGCAATGCCCTGACCGGCAGGAAAACGCACTTCGCCCACGGCATTACCCTGCATCACGCGGGAAAACAGTTCACCGGTTTCAGCGTCGTGCAAAAACAGCGAGCTGCGCTCGGCATCGAGCGAGTCGGTCACGACCTCCAGTAACCGCACGAACAGCACATCGAGCGACAGCGTATCGGAAACGCGGTTGGCAACATCGATCAATGCGGAGTTGCGCCGGGCAACCGCGGCAACGCGTAGCAGCAGCTGGGCCTTACCGGCATCCGGCAACTCGGCGAGCAACTGCTCCACCGCCGCCGTGGCCAGCCGGCGTTCAAGAATGCTGCGGACGATCTCGGTGCTGATCTCCGTTTCGGCACTCCCGGCAGCTGGCTTGCTCATAGATCGGAAAGCCGCAGTTTGGCGAGACCGGAACCGCTTTGTTCGAAAATCAGGATGTCCTTCGCGGTCAGCGGCTCGCTGACATGCGCGCCCTGCACACGTTCGCAGCCGAGACCCAGCAGCGCGACCACGGTCTGCCCGTCGTTGACGCCTTCAGCGGTCAGCCGCAGTCCCAGATCGCGGGCAAGGCGAACCAGAGCGCGCACCAGCTTGCCGTGAACGGGTGACTGCTGCATGTCCGACACAAAACTGGCGCTCAGCTTCAGTTCATCGAAGGGTAGTTGTGCAAGGTTGCTCAGCGACGATGCGCCGGTAGCGAATCCGTCAATACCCAGGCGTACGCCGAGACGCTTAAGCCGCGCCAGCGCATCCTTGACCGGTCCAAGCTCGCCGGCGATCGCGGTTTCATGGATGCCGATGACCACTCGACCCGGCGGCACACCCCAGGTGCGCAATGCGCGGTCGACAAATTCCGGAAAATCCGGCTGCAGCAGTCCGCTGGCGGAAACCGTCAGCCCGAGTTTGCACTCCAGCCCGGCACGCGCAAACTCCGCCCCCTGGCGCAACGCATTGTTGAAAATCCACCAGGTCAGCTCACGGATCATCCCTGCGGTTTCAGCGGTTTGCAGCGCCTGATCTTCCGACACCTCGCCGAGTTCGGCATCGTTCCAGCGCAGGACGCAGTCCAGCCCGCCGATGCGACCCGACTGCGCATCGAGCTGCGGTTCAAATACCAGATCCAGCGTGCCTTGCTCCAGCGCATGGCGCAGGCGGCCTTCGTAACGCATCTCACGTTCTTCGTTGGCGCCGTGCGCGGGATCATAAACCGCCGTACGGCCCGGAGCGTTACGCGCCTCGCGTACCGCCAGCTTGGCGTTTCGCACGAGGGTCTGCGGATCGGAACCGTGTTCCGGAAACACTGCGATGCCGATCACCGCGTCGGTATCGAAGGAACGGTCACCCAGCGGTATCGGCGCTTCGAGAGTGCCGAGCACCTTGTTGGCTGCCAGTATCGCCACGCCTTCGCCAGCGATGCGCGGCAGCAGGCAGGCAAACTGGTCGCGGCTGACACGGCCCAGCTGGTCCTGCTTGCGCAGCACGCCTTCGCGCATGCGTCGCGTGACCCGCAGCATGAATGCTTCGCCTTTCTGCAAACCCAGTTGTCGGTCAATCTGCTCGGTCTTGCCCAACTGCAGCAGGAGCAAGGCCAGATGTTTGCCGTCCTGCTTGTGAGTTTCGATGGCGGCACGGAATATTTCCATGAATGCCGCATATTCAGGCGTCGGCAGCGTGCGCACCACGCCGCCTTCGTCCTGCCCGCGCGACGCCAGCGATGCCAGCAGGGCCAACTGCAGAAAATTAAAACGCTGCAGGGCAATCAGGCTTTCGCTGCAGCGCTCGGGTTCCGTTGCATAAAGTCGCAGCGCACCGCGCGTCATCGCCGCCTGAAAGCGCTGGCAATCGCGGCGCATGCGTTCCAGTGGCTCGCCCTCGGCATCAAGCGCCCATTCACCCAGTGCGGCAATGATCGGTGTGGGGTCGGTACCACCCTTGGCAAACGCGGCATCCAGAGTGCCGGCTGCCGGCACAAACAGGTCGGGCGCACGTTCGCAGACATCGGCAAACACGCTTGCCACTGTGGCAAAGGTATCGGGACCCGCACCGAATTCCTCGGCGAGCCGGGCGGTCAATGCACCCAGGCTGGGTTTGATTTCGCCGTCGGACGGATCAGAGGAAGAATTCGGAGGGATCGATGTTGACACTGCCCTGCTCCAGCGTGCGCTTGATGCGATAGGGAACGCCCGGTGCGGCCTTCGGTTCCTGCGCCAGGTCGAGGATCATCTGCGGGTGCAACGGATTGCCTTTTGCGTCGAGCACTACCATCACCCGAGGCAGCAGGCGCCGCACCATGTTCTGCGCAATCACGATGCCGACCTCTCCGGAATTCAGCTCGACCAGCGCGCCGACCGGGAAGATGCCGATGCATTGCACGAACTGTTCGACCAGCGGGCCGTCGAACAGGGTGTTGCGGGAGTTGTACAGATAATTGAGAGCGTTCGACGGTGAATACACTTCGCCGTAGGGTCGCGCATGGATCATCGCGTCAAAACAGTCGACCAGGCCGGCAATCGCGCCGAACAGGCCGATCTGATCGCCCTTGAGACCTTTCTCGTAACCGCTGCCGTCATAACGCTCATGATGCAGCGCGGCCAGTGCGGGCAGTTCGGACGGCAATCCCGGCGTATCCCTGAGAATCGCCACCGAATGCGCGATATGGCTCCGGCAGACCGTCATTTCGACCTTGCTGAGCAGCCCCTTTTTGGTGACTACTTCCTCGGGCACCGCGGTCATGCCGACGTCCTGCAGCAAACCAACCATGCCCAGCAGATCGAGCTGTTCACGCGGCAACTGCAGGAAGCGGCCGAAGGTCAGCATGTAAATCGAAACACCGAAGGCGCGGTCCAGCGTATGGCCGCCTTTTTGTTTGAGCTTGGCGAGCAGCATCATCGCATCCGGATTGCGCACCACGCTGTCCGTCATGCTGGTCACGGCCTCCTGCACTCGCGGCGCATCAAGCGCCTTGCCGGCCTCGACGTTGCTCATGATGTCCTTGAGCACCGCCTCGGTCTGGCGCTGCGCGGTGCGGGCGACGGGCAGTTCCTCGTCAACGGTGGCCTGTTCGCGATAGGTAACCTTGGTCTTGATCGTGGTAAGCACGCTGGGTCCCAGCGGGGGCGGCGGCTTCGGCGGTCCGCCCACATCACCGGTCTGCAACTGACTGCGATCTGGCAGGTCAGGGCCCTTGTCGAGGTCGATATAGACTTTCTTGCAGTACTTCTTCAGCGCTTCAAGCTGCTTTTCATTGCTGAGAATGAAACCTTGGTACATGAACGGCGTTTCCGTCCATGGCCGGTCCAGTTCGGAGATGAACACGCCGAACTCGAGTTTTTCGACTGGAACTTCTTTTTTCATTTTTGAATTGAAATGCCGGCGCTGTGCCGGCGAGACCCCTGTGGGAATTCTGCGTCCTGACCGGCGGACGCGCAAGCCGCGTCCGCATCCGGGTTCAGAAGTCGAAAACCTGGTTGTTCTGAAGCAGCCGCGGCGGCACCGGTGTTGTAAGTTCCTCAATCTCCTGCATCGTCAGCTCGATTTCGCTGGGCTTGAGGTGGGTTATATAGACCTCAGCCGGGCGCTTGAGCTTGGCCAGTTCTTCGCCGAGCATCGAAGGACACAGGTGGAGGGCCAGTTCGGCCAGACGGCGGTCCTTGTCGGAAAACGCGGTTTCAATGATCAGGTATTTGAGATTGTCGACGCCGTTGACGATCTCCCACAGGGCATCGTTCGGGCCGGTATCGCCGCTGAACACCAGGCTGCTCTTGCCGCTGTTCAGCCAGTAGCCGACAGCCGGAACAGTGTGATTGGCGGGCAGCGCGGTAATCGTGCGCCCCTTACCGATATCGATGACACTGCCCACGGCGATTTCCTGATACTGCATGAAAGGCTCCTGAGCCGTCGGAATTACCGTGAAATCCGGCCAGATGTCCCAGTTGAACAGGTTCTTTTTCAGGATTTCGATCGTCGGCGCCGTCGCATGTACCGTCAGCGGCTTCGGCCGCATTGCACCGACCGAATCCAGAATGAAAGCGATGGAATCAACGTGATCGAGATGGGAATGCGTGACAAACACATGGTCAATCAACGCCAGTTCCGGAAGCGATAGCTCACCAACGCCGGTTCCAGCGTCTATAAGAATATCCTGATCAACCAGGAAAGACGTCGTCCGGTGTTGTGGTCCGCCAATGCTGCCGGAGCAGCCGAGTATGCGAAGGCGCATATTCTGCCGGGCCTAAGGATTTACCAATGGCGCCCGCAGGCACGAGGAACCGAAAACAGCGTTCTGGCTTCCCGACAGGGTGCTCATGCAGCGCTTTCGCAAGATTGGGTGAACAACGATTTTAACCCAAAGCGACAGCGCTTCTGACGCGAATGCGGGTCAGGGTCCGTAACGCAATTCCAGCAGAATCCGGCTCTTGACAGGGCGCTCGTCCTTGAAGCCCGGTGAAAATCGTGCAGCCAGCAACAAGTCGCGCGCCGATGCCACCAGCGTCGCCGGCAAATCGCCCGCAAACAGCTCCGCTTCAGCCACATGTCCCGTGAGGTCAATACTGACCCAGAAACGTACAACGCCGACACTGCCCAGCCCGGTCCTCAGATCCAGCGGCATCAACGGAACCGGAAAACGATCGAGCTCGCGCGCCGGATAAATGCGCAGGTCAGGCACTGCAGCGCCGGGATTTTCTACAGGCCGTATATCAGCGGCTGTCACGACAGCCGGCAGCTTTTGCGAAATACGGTTCCTTGGCGGCTCTGGCATTGCTTCAGGCAACAATGGCGGGTTCTCCGCAACCGCCGTTTCCGTAGCCGCCATCAACGCCGCGGGAATCTCCAACTGCGCCTGCAACTGCGGCATCGCGACAGGAAACTGCTGCCCGCCGCCGGATGGCCGCCAGCCGTCAACAATCAGGTAATGCGCAAGGACCGATACCATCAGCGCCGGCAACAGACGCCGCCATGGCCAGCGCACTTCCACAGTGGAATGCCAAGCAGCGAAGACCATGTAGCGACTACATGCTCTACTTCACGGTCGCCAGCGCCTGCTCCAGCTTGTCGGCAGGCACATAACCGCCAACGTGCTGGCCGTTGGCTAGATAAATCGCCGGCGTGCCACGCACGCCGAAACGTTTCGCCAGCGCCTCGTTCTCTTCGATCGGCGTTGCGCAGTTCTTGGGGCCGTTGGCCGGGAGAAAAGCCTTGGTCATCAGATCGTCCCAAGTGCGCGACCGGTCCTTCGAGCACCACACCAGCTTCGATTTCTCCAACGAGTCCGGCGACAGGATCGGCAGCAGGAAGGTGTAGACGGTGATATCCGTCATCTTGTTGAGTTCCTTCTGCAGTTCCTTGCAGTAACCGCAATTCGGATCCTCGAAGGTATAGACCACGCGCTTGCCGTTGCCGCGCACCCGTTTGATGGCGTTGGCCTGAGCACCTGCCAGTGCGCCGGCTGCGATCTGGTCACGCCGTTCGCCTGTCAGATTACGCTCCTTCGACGAGCGGAGGTCAAACAGGTTTCCCAGCATCATGTAGGTCAGTTTTTCGTCGCTGTAGACGACCTGCCCATCAAAAACGATCTCATACAACCCGGGGAAGGGCATGCGGGTCACCGACTCGATTTTCATGTCGGGGAACCGGGCCTGGAAGCCGCGGCGCACACTGTTTTCGTCAGCCTGCGCCGTACTGATGAAGATCATTGCGGCGCAAAGCGCCGACACCATACGAATGAACATGGGGAATTTCCTGAGCAGCGGGCTGGTTATTGAATAATGTCGCTAAAAACTATCATTGGAAACTACGGTGCTCACGCCACCGCGTGCTGGATCAGCAGGTTTTTCAGGACCGGCAGGTGGTTTAACGCGCCAAGGCCGAAATTGCGTACGCCCGATAACAAGACCGATTTTGAACCGAAAAGTTTCTGCAGCGCATCGGTGCTCATCGCAATCGCGGCAATATCCTCTCGCCTCGCACGCTCGTAACGGCGCAGCAGCGTCAGTTCGCCGCAATCCTGACGCGGCGCGCGGCCGGCCAGCACTTCGGCCAGCACCCGCGCATCACGGAATCCGAGGTTCACGCCCTGTCCGGCCAGCGGATGCACGTTATGTGCGGCATCGCCGGCGAGCGCCAGTCGCGTTGCGATCAATCGCGCCACATTCGCCAGCCGCAAGGGAAACGCCGCTGCGGGCGTGATCCGCTGCAGTTGGCCGACGGCGCCCTTGCTGGCTTCCGCCACATGCTCCGCCAGCGATTCAGCCGACAGGGCGAGCATTGTTTGCGTGTGTTCTTCGTTGGTCGACCACACCATCGACACACGGTTTCCGGGCAAGGGCAGCAGGGCGAGGATGCCGTCGTCGCGGAACCACTGGAATGCCGTGCCGTGATGCGGTTTTTCGGTGGTGAAATTGGCGACGACGCCGGATTGCCGGTATTCGCTGACTGTGGCGGCAATACCGGCCTCACGCCGCACCAGCGAATCGCGGCCATCGGTGCCGACCACCAATTGCGCGTCCAGCGACGTGCCATCTGCCAACGTAATCCGCGCAGACTGTTCGCTGATAGCCAGTCCGGCCGCCTGGGCGGGACAGATCATGCGAATGCCGTTTGAATCCGCAATCACTTCGAGCATCGCGCGCTGAATTGCGCCGCTTTCAACGATATAGGCCAGTTCCGGCAGACCGGCGTCGTAGGCACTGAACTGCAAGCGACTGTCGGGGCGATCCCCGGCAATCGCCATGGTCTCGACCCGCTGCACGCGCTGCGGATCCAGCCGAGACCAGACGCCGCGGTCTTGCAGAAATGCCGCATTGCCGGGACTGATCGCATAAACGCGGCTGTCCCAGGCGCCATCCACCGGTGCCGCAGCAGGCGCCTGCGGTTCAATCAGAGCGACCTGCAAAGCGGACGGCTGCAAGGCCAGCGCCAGGCTGGCACCGACCAGCCCGCCGCCGATGATGGCGACGTCGCAATGGTCGGGAATGTTGTCGGGCTTGTTTGCTGTATTCATGATGTTGCCGGTTGGAAGCACGGAGGGTGGCAAGTCTGCAAAAAACGGTCAAGGCCCGGATTTTTCAGGGAATTCGGGCATTGGGCGCGGTTTTTTCAGCTTGACAAGGGCACCCTCGCTCCTTAGACTGCCCGGCCTTCCCGTGGCGAGTTAGCTCAGTGGTTAGAGCAGTGGAATCATAATCCATTGGTCCGGGGTTCAAATCCCTGACTCGCCACCATTTCTTTTTTCCAGCCGGCGGCTGCGTTGCCGGCTCCAGCCTCTCGTGTTATCGTGTGGCTATGCGTAAGCTTCTGCTTTTATTGACTTTTTTGACTATCTCCCTGCCCGTCTCAACGATGGCCTGGGCGCAGCGCACGCTACCCGCGAATCTCAAGCGGGCCGAAATCGGCGCGCAGCAGATGCTGCCGATGATCATGCTCGACAAGGATGTGCGCCGGCTCGCGCCGGGTGGAATCATCGTTGATGCCGCCAACCGCAAGATCACCCACGGGCAACTGCTGCCTGGCGCCGATGTGATCTACGAACTCGATCGCAACGGTGAAATCCTGCGTATCGTCGTCCTGACCCCTGAGGAACAAGCCCGGCTCGACCGCGCGAAGAAGTAAGCCGTGGGCAAGGTTTACATTAAAACCTTCGGCTGCCAGATGAACGAGTATGACTCGGACAAAATGGCGGACGTGCTGCGCGTCGGTGAAGGCCTGACACCGACATCAGATCCCGCCGAAGCCGACGTCATCCTGCTCAACACCTGCTCGGTGCGTGAAAAAGCCCAGGACAAGGTCTTCAGTGACCTCGGGCGCATCAATGAACTCAAGCAGGCGAAACCCGGACTGATCATCGGCGTCGGCGGCTGCGTCGCCAGCCAGGAAGGCGCGGCCATCGTCAAACGCGCGCCCTATGTCGATGTCGTATTCGGTCCACAGACCCTGCACCGCCTGCCGCAGCTGATCCGGGCGCGCCGCCAGTCCGGCAAACCGCAGATCGACATCTCGTTTCCCGAAGTCGAAAAATTCGATCACCTGCCGCCCGCACGCGTCGAAGGCGTCACCGCCTTTGTCTCGATCATGGAAGGCTGCAGCAAATACTGTTCGTTCTGCGTCGTGCCGTACACCCGCGGTGAAGAAATCTCGCGACCCTTCGAAGACGTGCTCACCGAAGTCGCCGAACTCGCCGCACAGGGGGTCAAGGAAGTGACCCTGCTCGGCCAGAACGTCAATGCCTGGCGCGCGCCGCTGGACGGCGAAGCCGACGGCGCCGATTTTGCGCTTCTGCTGGAATACGTGGCTGAAATCCCCGGCATCGAACGCATCCGCTACACGACATCACACCCCAAGGAATTCACGCTGCGGCTGATTGAAGCCTATGCGCGCATACCGCAGCTGGTCAGTCATGTGCATCTGCCGGTGCAGTCGGGTTCCGATCGCGTGCTGGCAGCGATGAAACGCGGTTACACGGCGCTCGAATACAAATCCATGATCCGCCGTCTGCGCGAAGCGCGCCCGGACATCTGCATCTCGTCGGATTTCATCGTCGGTTTCCCCGGCGAAACTGATGCCGATTTCCAGGCGACGCTGAAGCTGATCGATGACATCGGTTTCGACGCCAGCTTCAGTTTTGTCTACAGCCGGCGTCCGGGTACACCCGCCGCCGATCTGGCCGACGATACGCCGCAGGCCGTCAAACTGGAACGCCTGCGGCAGCTGCAGCAGAAAAACGATGCGCAGGCCCAAGCAATCAGCCGCCGCATGGTCGGTACCCGCCAGCGCGTACTGGTTGACGGCGTTTCGCGCCGCGATGCCACCGAACTCGCGGCACGCACCGACAACAACCGCGTCGTCAACTTCGCCGGCCCCCGCTCGCTGATCGGCAACTTCATCGAAATCACCATCACCGACGCGCTGGCGCATACGCTGCGCGGCGAACCCGTCACTAAAGACTGCGCCGTTACCCATTGAAACCCTCTGAAATCAGCTTTACCCCCGTCGACAACCACCGCCTCGCCAATCTCTGCGGCGCGCTGGACGAAAATCTGCGCCAGATCGAAACCGCGCTGGATGTCGGCATCACCCGCCGCGGCGAACACTTCGCAATGACCGGCACCGTCGAGCGCACGCGCATCGCGGCCCAGGTCCTGCGCAACTTTTACGAAAAGGCGGCGGACCCGCTGTCACTGGACGCGATTCAGCTGGCGCTGATCGAGGCCGGCCATAAAGGTGCCGCGCATGCCGCCGTGCCTTCGCCGGCGCTGATCACCCTGAAAAAAGACCTGCACGGCCGCACGCCGCGACAGAACGAGTACCTGATCAACATCCAGAAACACGACATCACCTTCAGCATCGGCCCCGCCGGCACCGGCAAAACCTATCTCGCAGTCGCCTGTGCGGTGGACGCGCTGGAACGCGATGCCGTGCAGCGCATCATCCTCGTGCGGCCCGCGGTCGAGGCCGGCGAGCGCCTCGGCTTTCTGCCCGGCGATATGGCGCAAAAAGTCGATCCTTACCTGCGCCCTTTGTATGACGCACTCTACGACCTGATGGGTTACGACAAGGTCGCCAAGATGTTCGAACGTCAGGCCATCGAAATCGCACCGCTCGCCTTCATGCGCGGCCGCACGCTGAACCACGCCTTCATCATCCTCGACGAAGCGCAGAACACCACGCGCGAACAGATGAAAATGTTCCTGACCCGCATCGGCTTCGGCAGCAAGGCAGTGATCACCGGCGACGTCACCCAGGTTGATCTCCCCAAGGGCCAGATCAGCGGCCTCGTTGAAGCGCAGGCCGTGCTGAATAAAGTGCGCGGCATCGCATTTACGTATTTCGATTCAACCGATGTCGTGCGCCATCCGCTGGTGCAACGCATCGTCAATGCCTACGACAAGCACGGTAAAACCGACAAGCGGCGCGGTGACGTGTGAGCGCAGCCCGACAAAAACGTGCGCCGCAGATCGCAGTGCAGAACGCATCCACGGCGCGCAACGTACCGACCGCAGCGCGTATCCGCCAGTGGGCGCGCGCCGCGCTGGTTGCCGACGCAAAAGTCACCATCCGCATCGTCGGCCAGACCGAAGGCCGGTTGCTCAATCGCAGCTACCGCCGCAAGGATTACGCCACCAATGTGCTGACCTTCGTGTTTCACGACAGCGCGCCGCTGGAAGGCGATCTCGCGCTGTGTGCACCGGTCATCACCCGAGAAGCGCGCGCGCAACGAAAACCCGTGGCTGCGCATTACGCACACATGATCGTCCACGGGCTGCTTCATCTCCAGGGCTACGACCACGAGAACGACAAGGACGCCGCAATGATGGAAAAGCGCGAACGCACCCTGCTCGCGCGGTTCGGGTATCCTGATCCCTACAAATCCCCTGAAACATCCGCCGTTCGCGGCAGATGAAACGCAACAACCGCCCCCATGGACGAACCGCACAAACCCACGCTGCTTGAACGCCTGTCCGCTTTCCTGCTGCGCGAACCCGAAGACCGCGAACAGCTGCTGACGCTGCTGCGTTCGGCGCATGACAACAATCTGCTCGACGCCGACGGCCTGGCGATGGTCGAAGGTGTGCTGCAGGTTTCGGAAATGCAGGCACGCGACATCATGGTGCCTCGCGCGCAGATGGACGTGATCGACGTCAACGAACCGCCCGACCGCTTTATTCCGCTGGTCATCGAAACCGCGCACTCGCGCTTCCCGGTGCTCGGCGAAGGCAAGGACGATGTCATCGGCATCCTGCTCGCCAAGGACCTGCTGCGTTATTACGCCGGCGAGGAAGAGTTCGATGTGCGCGATATGCTGCGCCCGGCGGTGTTCATTCCGGAATCGAAGCCGCTGAACGTGCTGCTCAAGGAATTCCGCAAGAACCGCAACCACATCGCCATCGTCGTTGATGAATACGGCGGTGTTGCCGGCCTGATCACCATCGAAGACGTTCTGGAGCAGATCGTCGGCGACATCGAAGACGAATACGATTTCGACGAGGCCGAGGACAACATCGTCCAGGAAAAACGCGGCATCTACCGAGTCAAGGCGCTGACTGAAATCGCCGACTTCAACGAATCCTTCGGCACCGACTTCAGCGACGAGGAGTTCGATACCGTCGGCGGACTGGTGCTGAAACGTTTCGGCCGCGTGCCCAAACGCGGCGAACAGCTGACGGTGGACCAGTTGAGCTTCCGCGTACTGCGTGCCGACAGCCGCCGCGTCTACCTGCTGCAGGTGACGAAAAAGCTCGACAAGCCGGCCGCGTAACAAGTATCTGTTTTTATTGAATCTTTAGATCAGTCTCTCTCGCCCCGATGCCCGCGCCGACGACACGCCGCACCGCCGAGTGGGCCATTGCCGCAGCGCTGGGCACACTCACCGTCACCGGCTACGCGCCGTTCTGGCTCTATCCGCTCCCGCTGCTGACTTTTGCCGGGCTTTTTGTGCTCTGGCAGCGCGCACCCGATGCCCGAGCTGCTGCCATCACAGGCTTTGCCTTCGGTCTCGGCTGGTTTGTCGCCGGCGTGTCCTGGGTTTATGTCAGCCTGCACACTTTCGGCGCGATGCCGGCGCCGCTGGGTGCTGCAGTCACACTGCTGTTCTGCGCTTACCTCGCACTGCATCTGGCGGTCATTGGCTATCTGAGCCGTCGGTTCAGTCGGTTAAAACTGTCACCGGCACTGAACTGGATCGTATTCGTACCAGCGGCCTTCACACTGATCGAATGGCTGCGCGGCTGGTTGTGGACCGGTTTTCCATGGCTCAACCCCGGTTACTCGCAGGCACCTGACAGTCCGCTGGCCGGTTATGCGCCAGTCCTGGGCTTACATGGCATTACCTTGCTGTTGCTGGCCACTGCCGGCGCGCTGTCCCTGCTTGCCGATCCCGCGCTGCGTTCGCGCCTGCGCAGCCTGTGGCCGTGGCCTGCAGCACTGCTGGCTCTGTGGGTCTCCGGCGCCGCGCTCAAAACCGTGGCGTGGACCGAGGCCACCGGCACACGCGTCACGGTCAGCCTGCTTCAGGGCAATATCGAACAGGATCTGAAATGGCGTGAAGACCATCTGCGCAGCACACTGGAAACCTATCTGCGCATGGTGCGCGCCAGCGATGCGCGCCTGATCATCCTGCCGGAAACCGCGCTGCCGCTATTCCTGCGCGACGTGCCTGCCGAGTATCTTGAGGCGCTGGCCGCGCAGGCGCGGCGCAACAATGGTGATCTGCTGCTCGGCGTGCCTGAACGCAAGGCGAATGACGGTTATTACAACAGCGTCGTGTCGCTGGGCAGTGCGGAGAGCCAGACCTACCGCAAGGACCACCTCGTACCCTTCGGCGAATTCATCCCGCTGCGTCCGCTGCTCGGTGCGATCGTCTCGCAACTGGCTATTCCGCTGCAGGATTTCGCGCGCGGCGGCAGCGGACAGAAGCCGCTGTCCGTCGCCGGCGAACAGGTCGCGATCAACATCTGTTACGAAGACGCCTTCGGCGAGGAAATCATCCGCCAGCTGCCGCAGGCCACAATCCTGGTCAATGTCAGCAATGTGGCCTGGTTCGGCCGCTCGATCGCACCGCCGCAACATCTTCAGATTGCGCAGATGCGTGCGCTCGAAACCGGCCGCTACATGCTGCGCGCCACCAACACCGGCGTCACCGCAGTGATCGCGCCTGACGGCCATGTTGAAGCGGCCGCACCGGAATTCACCCGGACCGTGCTCACGCACGAGGTTCCCGGCATGCGCGGTGCAACGCCCTTCGTGCGCTGGGGCAATCTGGCGGCGCTGGCGCTTTGCGTTTTGGCCATCAGCATCGCCTGGACCCGCCGTTCAACGACAGAGAAATGACCGTCCGCGCCTTTGGCGCGCTGCGGCAAAGGCTGTAAAATTCGGGACTTATCCCGCCTTTCTCCGCGATCTTCATTTGTAATGCTCATTGGTAATGCTTAGCTTCCAGCAAATCATCCTCAAGCTGAACCAGTACTGGGACCAGCACGGCTGCGCCCTGTTGCAGCCCTATGACATGGAAGTCGGCGCCGGCACCTTCCACACCGCCACTTTTTTGCGCGCCATCGGTCCGGAACCGTGGAAAGCTGCCTATGTACAACCGTCGCGACGCCCCAAGGACGGCCGTTACGGCGAGAACCCGAACCGGCTGCAGCATTACTACCAGTATCAGGTGGTGCTGAAACCGTCGCCGCAGAACATTCTGGAACTGTATCTCGGCTCGCTGCGCGAAATCGGCATTGATCCGCTGCAGCACGATATCCGTTTTGTTGAAGACGACTGGGAATCACCGACGCTGGGCGCCTGGGGCCTCGGCTGGGAAGTGTGGCTCAACGGTATGGAAGTCACCCAGTTCACCTACTTCCAGGAAGTCGGCGGCATTCCCTGCAAACCGATCATGGGCGAAATCACCTACGGTCTGGAACGGCTGGCGATGTATCTGCAGCAGAAAGAAAGCGTCTACGACCTCGAATGGGCGCCGGGCGTGCGTTACCACGACGTCTATTTCCAGAACGAAGTTGAGCAATCGACCTATAACTTCGAGCAGGCCAATGTTGACGTGCTGTTGCACCAGTTCAGCCAGTTCGAAGGCGAAGCCAAACGCCTGTTCGAAGCCGGACTGGCATTGCCCGGCTACGAAATGGTGATGAAGTGTTCGCACAGCTTCAATCTGCTCGACGCGCGCGGCGCCATTTCAGTAACCGAGCGCGCCGCCTACATCGGTCGCGTTCGTACGCTGGCGCGGCTGGCGGCGCAGGCCTATTACGCTTCGCGCAAAGCCCACCGCTTTGAGCGCGCCAGCGTCGAAGCGCTGCAGGCCTTCCTGCCGACCGAGGAACGCGACGAAGTGCTCGCCGCACGCGCGGGAGCCAAATCATGAGTCAGGCACTGCTGGTCGAGCTCTATACCGAAGAATTGCCGCCGAAAGCGTTGCGCAAGCTGGGGGAAGCCTTCGCCTCAGGCATTGCAGCGGGATTAAAGCAGCGTGGCGTGCTGGAACGCGACGGCCATACCGTTTTCGCAACACCGCGGCGTCTGGCTGTGCTGTTTGATGCAGTCCTCGACAAGGGCCTAGACCAACCGGTCGAACAGAAATTGATGCCGATGGACGTCGTGCGCAAACCCAACGGCCCGGCAGCGCTGGAAAAAAAACTGGCGGCGATGGGCCGCGGTCATATGGCCGCCCTTTTTCCCGACGGTCGCGACGGATCAGATGCCTTCGTCATCAAGCAGGAAGGCAAGGCCGAGTTTGTTTACTTGCAGACCATCGCCAAAGGACAAACGCTTGATCGTGCGCTGGAAGAATCGCTGAACGAATCGATTGACCGCCTGCCGATTCCCAAGGTCATGACCTATCAGCTCCCGGACGGCCTGACCACGGTGAAATTCGTGCGACCCGCCCATGGCCTCGTCGCCCTGCACGGCGACAAAGTCATCAAGGTCTGCACGCTGGGCCTGACCGCCGGACGCACGACCCACGGCCACCGTTTCCTCGGCAATGCCGATATCGAACTGAAATCCGCCACCGATTACGAAGCCGCACTGCAGGAAAGCGGCAAAGTGGTGGCCGGATTCGACAAACGCCGCACCCTGATCGAAACCCAGCTGCAGGCCCAGGCCAAGGCGCTCAACGCCAGCCTCGGCGACTACTCGGTCCTGCTGGATGAAGTCACCGCGCTGGTCGAATGGCCGGTGGTCTATACCGCGAGTTTTGACGAAGCGTTTCTGGAAGTGCCGCAGGAGTGCCTGATCCTGACCATGCGCACCAACCAGAAATATTTCCCGCTGTTCGACAGCACCGGCAAACTGACCCACCGTTTCCTGATCGTCAGCAATATGCAGGTCACCGATCCGGTGCACATCATCAGCGGCAACCAGCGCGTGGTGCGGCCGCGACTCGATGACGCCCGCTTTTTCTACAATCAGGACCGCAAGGAACGCCTGGAGGCGCGTATCTCACGCCTGGGCAAGGTGGTCTATCACAACAAGCTGGGCACGCAGCTCGAACGCGTTGAGCGTGTTGCGCAACTCGCCAGCGCCATCGCCCGCGGGCTGGGCGCGGATCATGTCGCTACCGGTCGCGCAGCCCGCCTTGCCAAGGCCGATCTGGTCACCGGCATGGTCGGCGAGTTCCCGGAACTGCAAGGCATCATGGGTCGCTACTATGCGCTGCACGATAGCGAACCCGTGGAAATCGCCAACGCCATCGCCGAACACTATCAGCCGCGTTTCGCCGGCGACAGGTTGCCGGAACACCCGATCTCCTGCGCCGTCGCCATCGCCGACAAACTGGAAACACTGGCCGGCCTGTTCGGTATCGGCCAGCTGCCCACCGGCGACCGTGATCCTTTCGCGCTGCGCCGCCATGCGCTGGGGGTGATCCGTATCCTGATCGAACGTGATCTGCCGCTGTCGCTGGCCGATCTCGTCAAAAATGCATTTGAGGCCTTCCCGAAGGATCTCAAGCTGGCCGATGCCGGTACTGAGCTCCAGACTTTCATATTCGAGCGCATGCGTGGCTATTTCGCCGATGCCGGTTACTCCACGCAGGAAATCGATGCCGTGCTGAGCCAGCGACCCCAGCTGCTGCACAAGGTGCCGCTGCGTCTTGCTGCGGTACGCGCCTTCGCCGGCCTGCCGGAAGCAAAAGATCTGGCCGCCGCCAACAAACGCGTGCTCAATATCATCAACAAGAACGAAGACATTGCCGGCAAGACCGTCGCACCCGACCGCGCGCTGATGACCGAGGCGGCGGAAATCGCGCTGATGGACGGCCTGGAACAGATTGCACCGCAGGCTGAAAAACACTTTTCCGCAGGCGAATTCCAGGAAGCCCTGCTGCTGCTGGCCAACATCAAGCCGGCGGTAGACCGTTTTTTCACTGAAGTCATGGTGATGGTGGAAGACCCGGCAGTACGCAACAACCGTGCAGCCCTGCTGCAGCAGCTGGGTACGCTGATGAACCGCGTTGCCGATATTTCCAAGCTCGCTGCATGAAACTCGTCATCCTCGACCGCGACGGCGTCATCAACCACGACAGCGCGTCGTACATCAAAAGTCCGGATGAATGGAAACCCATTGCCGGCAGCCTGGAGGCGATTGCCCTGCTCAACCAGGCGGGCTACCGCGTGCTGGTCGCTACCAACCAGTCCGGCGTTGGCCGCGGACTGTTCGACATGGCGACGCTGAATGCGATTCACGACAAGATGCACCGCGCACTCGGCCTCGTCGGCGGCCATGTAGACGGTATTTTCTACTGTCCGCACGCCAACGATGCCGGTTGCACCTGCCGCAAGCCCCGGCCCGGCCTGCTCGACGAGATCTCCAAGCGTTTTGGCGTAAGCCTTGAAGGCGTGCCGTTTATCGGTGATTCGCTGCGCGATCTGCAGGCAGGCGCAGCAGTTGGCGCGCAGCCGGTACTGGTGCTGACCGGTAAAGGCAAAAAAACCCGCAAGGACGGCGATCTGCCCGAAGGCACCGTGATTCATGCCGATCTTGCCGAGGCTGTGCGCAGCCTGCTGCAATGATTCTGATCGTCCTCCGTTCCAGCCTGTTCGCCGCATTCCAGCTCCTGCTTACCCCCGTTTTTGCCATCATTGCACTGCTGACTTTCCCGCTGCCGGCGTTGACGCGCTACCGCATCATCACCGTCTGGACACGCTGGGTGATGTGGGCCTCGCGCGTGATCTGCGGCATCCGTTACCGGGTTGTCGGCGCGGAAAATATTCCGAAAGACCCCTGCATCATCCTCGCCAAGCATCAGTCGGCCTGGGAAACCATGGGATTCCAGCTGATTTTTCCGCCGCAGGTGTGGGTGCTGAAGAAGGAATTGCTGCGGGTACCGTTTTTCGGCTGGGGTCTGGCCATGTTGTCGCCGATTGCCATCGACCGCAGTTCGCGCCGTCAGGCACTGCAGCAACTGGTTGAACATGGCCAGCATCGTCTGACCGCAGGTTTCTTCATCGTCATTTTCCCGGAAGGCACGCGTATCGCCCCTGGAAAGCGCGGTAAATACCGCGCCGGGGGCGCGAGGCTTGCCGTGCAGACGAAAACCCCGGTACTGCCGGTGGCCCACAACGCCGGTCTGTGCTGGGGCAAAAATGCATTCCTGAAATATCCGGGACTGATCACCGTCAGCATCGGACCGCTGATACAGCCGGATGGCGACGCGGAAACGATGGCGCGTCGTGTGGAAGACTGGATCGAGAATGAAATGCAGCAACTCGATGCACGCTGAACGGCAGACGACATCCCGATGAGCGCCCTTCAGCGGCAAAAAATCACAGCGGCCGCCGAAGAATGCATCGAACTGGGCGATCAGCGCGTCAGCTACACCCTGCGCCGCAGTCCGCGACGCCGCTCCATTGCATTGTTGATCGACGAACGCGGCCTGCGTGTCGCTGCACCGATGGCGGCGCCACAGCAGGCGATTGACAGCCTCCTCCGAGAACATGCGGCGTGGGTGTTGCGCAAAGTCGGTGACTGGCGGCAGAAACAGCCGCCACCCCGCAACTGGACTGCGGGTGAACAGATCATGTTCATCGGACAGCCCCTGTCGCTGGTGATGCAGTCGGGCATTGAGGCGCCGCAAATTACCGGCGACTGCCTGCTGGTCGGACCGCCGGCACTGGCCCCCAAGGCCGTCGAAACCCGGGTCAGAAACTGGCTGAAACGGCAGGCGCTGGATCTGTACACACAACGCTGCGCTGATTTCAGCTTGCAGCTGGGCTTACCGGCACCGGCAATGCGCCTGTCCAGCGCGCGAACGCGCTGGGGCAGTTGCCATTCCAGCGGACGCATCAGCATGAACTGGCGGCTCATCCAGGGCCCGCAGGCATGGATTGATTACGTTGCGGCGCATGAAGTGGCGCACCTGCGCGAGATGAACCACTCCGCGGCGTTCTGGCGCACGGTCGGCACGCTTGTTGCTGATTATGCCGAGCGACGCGCCGCACTGCGTCGTGAATCGCAGCGTTACCTGCTGTTGTAAACCGGCCGCCGCAAGGCGCTGTGCTAAACTTTTTGTCACTGTCATTGCAACCTCCTGCATCGAGCCCATCTTGAATTCCAAGCTGCTGTTGCTGATCGTCGCCCTGTTGCTTGCCGGTTGCGGCCACAAAGGCCCCCTGTACCTGCCGGGCCAGAAACCACCTTCCGGAAAACCGGCAACCACCCAGTCGGCGCCGCCCGCTGACACCACAACGACCCAACCATGAGCCAATTCCAGTATCGCAACGGCATGCTGCATGCCGAAAACGTGCCGCTCGCCCGTATTGCAGCGCAGTACGGCACGCCCTGTTATGTCTACTCACGCGCAGCGCTGACTGCAGCCTGGCGCGCTTTCGATGCCGCCTTCGCCGGACGTGAGCATCTGGTTTGTTACGCCGTCAAAGCCAATCCGAACATCGGAGTCCTCAATGTTTTTGCCCGCCTCGGCAGTGGTTTTGACATTGTTTCCGGGGGTGAACTGGCGCGGGTACTCGCCGCCGGGGGCGATCCGCAAAAAATCGTATTTTCGGGCGTCGGCAAAACTGCGGCAGAGATGCGCGCCGCACTGCAAGCCGGCATTCTGTGCTTCAACATCGAGTCCGCACCGGAACTGGAACTTCTGAACCGGGTTGCCGGCGAAATGGGCGTCACCGCGCCGGTCAGCCTGCGCGTGAATCCCGATGTCGACGCCAAAACCCATCCTTACATCGCCACTGGACTCAAGGACAACAAGTTCGGCGTCGCTTACGACGATGCGCTGACGGTCTACCGCCGTGCCCGCGAACTGCCGCACCTGCGTATTGAGGGTGTCGATTGTCATATCGGTTCGCAACTGACCGAAGTTTCGCCATTCGTCGCCGCACTGGAACGCGTGCTGGCTCTGGTCGATGCACTGGCGGCCGACGGTATCGCAGTGCACCACATCGATCTGGGCGGCGGCTTGGGCATCCGTTATCGAGATGAAACGCCGCCGCCGGTTGCCGAATATGCGAAATCAGTACTCAAAACGCTGGGCAGCCGCACGCAGAAGCTGCTGTTTGAACCGGGTCGCCTGCTGACGGGAAACGCCGGCGTGCTGCTCAGTGAAGTGCTGTTTCTGAAACATGGCCAGGACCGTAATTTCGCGGTGGTCGATGCCGCGATGAACGATCTGATGCGACCAGCACTGTATGAAGCCTGGCACGATGTGTTGCCGCTGCGCGCAACTCCTGCCGGCGGCCGTGTCTACGATATCGTTGGACCGGTCTGCGAAAGCGGGGATTTCCTCGCGCGTGATCGCCAACTCTCGGTTAATCCGGGGGATTTGATTGCCATCGCATCTGCCGGCGCGTACGGCATGAGCATGTCTTCCAACTACAACACCCGACCTCGCGCCGCTGAAATCATGGTCGATGGCGACCGCATTTTCCCGATCCGGAATCGTGAAACCGTTGCCGATTTGTTTGCCGGCGAACATCGTTTGCCGGATTGATGGCTTACAAAAACGTTTATTGATCGCGTTTTTTCCTTGCTTTGCATGTGGTACGTAACCCACAACCGGATGCACTAAATCAAATATTCTTTACAAAGGTGTTGCATTTTTTTTTCGGCATAGCATAGAATTGGCGCACCGCACACGGTTTTCACCAATTTTTTTGGTGGAACACGGTAACAGCAATGTGAAATGTTCCAGAGAATCGTGGGATGGTAGTGCGGAACAAAAGCCGCACTCAAACGATGCCTAAGTTAACTTTTAAGGAGACGATCATGGCAGCGAAGAAAAAAGCGAAAGCTAAAAAGAAAGTAGCCAAGAAGAAAGTAGCCAAGAAGAAGTAAGTAGTATTTGTGCAGAAGCCGGGTAACCCCGGCTTCTGCATTTTCATTTCCGGTTTCTGCTTTTCAGCATTTCCTTCTCCGCGATTCGCCGCGCAGTTCCAGCAACACCGTCTCGCTGATTTTTTCTGCGTCTGCTTCTGCAGGCCATCCGCAGCAAGGCTTTTTCTGATCGCCGCACCTCGCCGGCAACAGAAAAGTCTTTTAAAAACAAATATTTATTGGTCCCTGCAAGGTGATGCAAGGGATCATCGCGCGCAGGCGCGACGCAGCGCTGTCTTCAGGGATTGAGCTGTTGATATACCGCGTCGGCCACACGCAGCAATTCACCGCGATCGGTTTCGCCGGATAAGGCATAACCCAGGCGGCCATCCAGCCAGTAAAACACACCGACGCCGTTTTCCTGCGCGAAACGAAATGCGGTCGGTGCGCGCACGTCATTGCTGAGGCGCACATACAAGGTCAGTCGCTGACCCTTGGCATCCTGATACATGAACTGTGCCGCGGGTCCGCGTTCACCCGGCAACAAACGTCCACCGACCAGCGCATAACCTTGCGGCACCAGATGCGGGATCTTGAGATTGGTTCCCAGCCGCTTCGACAGCCAGCGAACCAGATGTTCTTCCTGATCGGCGCCGACTTCCACCGGATGCCGGACTTCGGGGCTGTAAACAACGTGGGCTATCGCCGCCACCCGGGCAATCTGGGTCGACTGGATACGTGTAATCGCAAACCGCTCATGCAGGTGCCAGCCCGCAGTGCCGCTGGCCAGCATCAGTAATGCCGCCGCTGCATAGGGATACCAGGAACGGCGCCGGGTCATCCGTCCGATACGCAGGCGTTCGGGCAGCATCTCGACGAGTAATTCATCGTAGGCGTTATGCAACTCGCCGTTTTGTGCGCGATAGGCCGCGACGCGCTGCGCTGCCGCTTCGTTTTGCGTCAGGTATTCGTCGATTTCGGCCGCGCGATCCGGCGGCAAGGCATCATCGACGTATGCCTGGAGTTCCGCTTCAGTGACCGGAGCCGCGCTCATTTGACAACCTTCAGCGGATTGGACTCGGGCAGCCCCTGCAACAGTCGCCGCAAACGCTCACGTCCTCGCGACAGCCGGGACATGACCGTGCCGATGGGCACTTCGAGAACCCGGGCCGCTTCCTCATAAGTCATCTGCTCCAGCCCGATCAGCAGCACGACGGCACGCTGCTCCTCGGGCAAAGCCTGCAGCGCCGCATCGAGGTCGCGAATCTCCAGCCGGTCCGAAGCCTGCAGCGGCGGCGTATCGGCAAAAGCATCGGCCGCCACATCATCAATCGGCACCAGCCGGTTGGCGGCGGCACTGCGTACCTGATTTATGAAAATGTTGTGCATGACGGTAAACAGCCAGGCGCGCAGATCTGTTCCCTCGCGCCACAGGGATTGTTTGAGCAAGGCGCGCTCCAGCACATCCTGCACCAGATCGTCAGCCGCACTGATATCCCCGGTCAGCGCACGCGCATAACGGCGCAGGCGGGGGATGTATTGCATCGTGCGGCTTGCGAAAGATTCGACAGGTTGGTCCACCGGGCCCTGACTCCTGAACAAAAACGGCGCGGATTTATTCCGCCCGAACCGGTCTTATTCTACGCACCGGACCAGGCACGAAAAAACGGATTTCTGCGGCAAAAAAGTGCTGCGGGGGGCCGTCAAACCAGAAAAATCGTGGCCAACCCGAGAAAAATGAAAAACCCGCCACTGTCGGTGATCGCGGTAATCATGACGCTGGATCCAATGGCCGGATCACGGTCGAATTTTTCCATCACCAGCGGAATAACCACGCCCATGATTGCCGCAAGGAGCAGATTCAGCGCCATGGCGCCGGTCATCACCAGGCCGAGCTGCCAGCTGTGATAAATCAGGAAGGCAAACAGACCGACGATGCTGCCCCAGATCAGCCCGTTCAAAGCCGAAACGCTGATCTCCTTGAAGAAGAGTTTCTGGGCGTTGTCGCGCGTAATCTGGCCTAGCGCCAGAGCACGGACGATCATCGTCGTCGTCTGGTTTCCAGAGTTGCCGCCGATACCCGCAATAATGGGCATCAACGCCGCCAGCGCCACCAGTTGCGAGATCGAATGTTCAAATATGCCGATCACGCGCGAAGCAATAAATGCCGTCACCAGATTCACGGCCAGCCACGCCCAGCGATTCCGCACGCTTTTCCAGACCGACGCAAACAGATCTTCGTCCTCGCTCAAACCACCGGCCGCCAGTGTCTCGGTGTCTTTCGATTCGCGGATGTAGTCCACCACCGCATTGACCGTCATGCGACCTACGAGGCAGCCCTCGGCATCGATCACCGGGGCTGAAACCAGGTCGTACCGCTCAAATGCACTGGCTGCCTCATGCGCATCCTGTTCCGGCATGAAGCTGGTGTAGTCGCGGGTCATCACATCGGCCACCAGCGTGTCGGGATCGCTGACCAGCAGCCGGTTCACCGGCAACAGGCCCTGCAGGCGCTCCTCCCGGTCAACGACAAACAGCTGGTCGGTATGGTCGGGCAACTGGTCGAGACGGCGTAAGTAACGCAACACCACTTCCAGCGTTACATCTTCGCGGATCTCGATCATCTCGAAATCCATCAGCGCGCCGACTGCCTCCTCGGGATACGACATCGCTGCGCGCAACTGTTCACGGTCTTCGGTCGACAGCGCCTTGAACACATCAAGAATGACCTCGCGCGGCAGATCGGGGGCAAGGTCGGCGATTTCGTCGGTATCGAGCTGGCCGGTAGCGGCCACCAGCTCGTCCTCGTCCATGTGCGCGATAAGCGTTTCACGGACGGCATCCGAGGTCTCCAGCAGGATCTCGCCATCGCGTCCCGCCTTCACCAGATCCCAGACCACCAGGCGCTGCTCCAGCGGCAGCGCTTCAAGGATGTAGGCAATGTCCGCCGGATGCAGACGATCCAGCAGTTGCTGCAGCTCGGTCAGATGCTGGCGATGAACCAGGGATTCAACCAGCCCGTTGCGGGTATTCTCCTGCCGGGATACAAGATTTTCGACCAGCTCGTGCCGATGCAGCAGCTCGACCACCTGCTCAAGGTGCGTCTCGGTAGCGGTTCGTTTTTCCTGTTTTTCAGCCACAGGCGCTTTCAGTGGGGGTGCGATTGCGGAATCTGCGGCGACATTCTAGGTAGATCGCGCCGCAGTGTCCAAGAATCATTCCTGAATCGCAGCGGGTCCATCACAAAAACTGCAGCCGGGCGCCGTGAGCCGGGCCGCTCCATCGCTCAGCGGCTTTGCTGATGCAGGCGCTCTGCGGCCAGAGCCGCCAGCTGCGGCCATTGGGCCAGTTGCGGCGCGGAAATGATCTCTACCGACGGATACCACAGGCAACGATGATCGCCGCCGTGTGCCCAGTAGTGAAAAGGCGGATGTTCAGCGGGATAGAGCAGCCATGCCGGCTTGCCCAGCGCGCCGGCGAAATGCGCGTTGGCATTGCTCGTGGTGATCAGCAGATCACAGGCCTCGATGATGGCCAGCACTTCTTCAAGGTTCTGGTAATAATCGACATCATCGAAATGCACGGGTTGCAGACCGGGATTCAGTTGCGCCCGTTCAGATGCTGTATCTCCGTACTGCACATCGACAAACCGCACGTCCGGTACCGATAGTAGGGGCAGAAAATCGCTCAAGCTGGCGCTTTTCACCTTGCCCATGCGTCCCGCACGGACGCTTCGCCAGGACAAGGCCACCTTGAACCCCGGACCCAGCTGCTCGCGATAATGCGCGACCCGTTCCGGCGCTGCCCTGAGCACTTGCCGGGGCTGCCGTGCAAAGGTTTCCACGGACGGCCTGAAAAAACCGGGCAGTGAGCCCGCAAAAACGGCTGAGCCCGCGTTCGCCAGCGCCGCCGCCGGCGGATCGGCCAGCGGCACAAAATGAATGTCGGGAAACGCGCGCTGATAGGCCGGCTGCAGCCGGCGATCCACTTCATAAACAAACGGCTGACCGGTCGCCGCCAATTCCGGTAGCAGCGTCGAAAACAGGATCTGGTCACCGATCCCCTGTTCGCACCACACCCCAACCGACGCCGTCGATGACCCGGGCCCGGTCCAGGACTGCAGCCGCTCGAAAATCACCATCGACTGCGGATCTTTGCGCATATTGTCGCGGTAGCTGCCGTGAACACGACGCATTTCATAGGCCGGCCAGGCCGCAGCAAACTCACGCCGCGACAAACGCGCCAGCGCAAGGTTGTGATGCGCATCAGCAAGATCGGGCGCGAGGCTGATGGCGCGTTCGTAACTGGTGATTGCAGCGTCACTGTCGCCCAGTTCCTGCAATGCAAAACCCAGTCCGTTGTGCCCGCGCGCATCGCCCGGCCACTTGGCGGTCATGAAGCGGAAATCCGCAGCGGCCCCTTCGGTATCGCCGGACTCCATTCGCGTATTACCTCGGTTGTTGCGCATGTCGGGGTTGTCCGGGACCAGTTCCAGCGCGCGGTCATAGGCCTTCAGCGCGTCCGGTGACCGCCCCAGCTCCACCAGCGTATTGGCTCGATTGAAATGAAGCAGCGCCACCGCGGGCATGAGCCGGACAGC
>CANHZX010000011.1 GCA_947465215.1 Betaproteobacteria bacterium
CTCTGCTACTGACGGCAATGAAAGACACTGATGCCTTGGTTCGAGCCGAGGCCGCCAAGGCCATTGAAGGGTTTGAGGAGCCTGAAGCGGTTGCCGCGCTGCTGGAGCTGCTACATGACGAATCGGAAGATGCCCGTCGGGCATCCGCGGACACACTGTCAGAGCTGAAAAACGACGTCAACAGCGATTTGCTGCTACAGCACATCAACGACAGCGATACGTTTGTCAAAGCTGCGGTGTTGCGCGCGTTGCGGCCTTTGCGCGCTGTCGGCAGTCTTGCTCCTGCGCTGGAAGCACTTGAGCATCCTTCGCCCCAGGTTCGGCGCGAAGCGACGGGTGTGCTTGGTTATCTGAAAAATGCCGGCTCCCTGGGGCCGCTGACCCGGGTCGCCATGAATGACCCGGATCCTGAGGTCCGTCGCATTGCTGTCGGCGCCTTGGGATTTGCATCTGATGTCGAGGTGCTGCCGGCCTTGACCCATGCTCTGAGCGATACGTCGTGGCAAGTTCGGGAAGAGGCGGCGGGCACACTGGGCAAGCTCCGGCTCAATGGTGCTGTCGAGCATCTGATCGGGGCCATGGATGACGATTACTGGCAGGTGCGTATACGCGCTGCCCGCAGCCTCGGTCGTTTGAAGGCGGTCGGAGCGCTTGAAATTCTTTTCACGGCACTGACCCACGAGATCAGCAACCTCCGTAAGGAAGCCGCCATCGCACTGGGTGAAATCGGTGATTTGCGCGCGATTCCAGCCCTTGAGTCGGCTTTAAAAGACCCGGATCCCGATGTGCGCAAGCTGACTCAGCTCGCATTGAAAAACATCCAGTCTGCCAATGCAAAACGCTGAGGAATGCTGACATGGCTTACGTTGTTACCGAATCCTGCGTGAACTGCCGTTATACCGATTGTGTTGATGTCTGTCCGGTCGACTGCTTTCATATCGGCCCCAATTTTCTGGTGATTGATCCTGCGGTCTGTATTGACTGCACCCTTTGCGTTGATGAGTGTCCTGTTGAGGCGATCTGCGAAGCGTCGGAAGTGCCGGAAGGTCAGGAGCATTTCATTGAGCTCAATGCACGCTATGCCGCACTCTGGCCGGTAATCACCGACAAAAGGGATCCTTTGCCGACAGCGGATGAATGGGCGGCTATTCCCGCCAAGTTTGCGGAATTGAAGGAAGCTTGAACATGAGCCCGTTGAACAAAAGCAGGCCTGATAACAAAACCCGATCGACCGGAGGGGCTGGTGTTTTAACCGATTGCAGTACTTTGAAATCAATCATTTTCCGGGAGCGGCCATGAACGGTATCAGTGCGGCATCAGCGGTAAGCAGGATGTGGATCATGCGGGCAGCGGCAATGCTGCTCTGTGTCTCCGCCTTGGGATTGTCTGCCGGCACTGCGCATGCGCAGAAGGAAATTATCATTGGAATCGGCACCCAGAACACCACCACGAACACTGTTACTGGCGGGATTGTTATCAAGGAACTGGGTTTGATGGAGAAGTACCTGCCAAAAACGGGCGAGTACAAAGACGTCAAATTCAAGATCGACTGGCAAAATTTTACATCCGGGCCGCCGATCACGAACGGCATGATGGCCGACAAGATCCAAATAGGCATGATGGGTGACTACCCTTTGCTGGTGAACGGTGCCACGGGACAGCAGACCCGTAATGAAACGCTGCTCGTCGCAATCATCGCCTACAACCAGTATGGCGGCGGTAACGGCATGGTGGTGCACAAGGATTCCCCATACTACGAGTTGTCTGATTTGAAGGGAAAAAACGTTTCGGTTCCTTTCGGATCTGCTGCCCATGGCATGCTGCTTCAGGCGATGCAGGCACGCGGCTGGCCTGAAAACTTCTGGAATCTGGCAAGTCAGTCGCCAGAGGTCGGCACGACCAATCTTCAGGAAAAGCGTATCGACGGTCATGCCAACTTCGTGCCGTTTATGGAGCTGTTGCCTTATCGCGGTTTTGCAAGGAAGATTTTTGACGGCGCTGAAACCAAGATTCCGACTTTTCACGGTGTCGTTGTCCGCAAGGACTTTGGCCAGAACCATCCGGATATTGTCGTGGCTTATATCAAAGCGTTGATGGAAGCTAACGACTGGGTGCGCAAGAATCCGAAACTCGCAGCTGAAAAAATCCAGGAGTGGACCAAAATCGAGAAAGAAGTTGTCTATGTCTTTCTGGGGCCAGGTGGCATCCATACACTGGATCCTACGATCAAGCCGAAGTGGCTGGAAACGATAAAGAGTGCACACGGTGTTCTGGCCAAGCTCAATCGAATCAAGGATTTCAACGAGCAGGCCTGGGTGAACGATATCTGGGTTCGTCAGGCCTTCAAGGAGCGCGGTCTTGACTACGACAAGCAGAAGGCGTCGTACACGACTTACGATGTTGTCGGTAAGGACCCGATATGCGGAACGGCAATCACCAAGCCCCGCGAAGCCGGACAGATCTGGATTACCGATGGCGAGATCCTCAGTTTCAGTTCGCCGACCTGCACACTAACCGGAGTCAAGAAATACCGGTCTGAAGGCAAGAAGCTCGGGGCGGTATATCTGGTCGATCAGTCTCTGGGTATCAAGATGTTTGCTGATAAGGCGTTTTACGCCATTGGCGGCAAAGATCCTAAGAAACCTCAGATTGTTCCGTTCCTGCTGAAAAAAGATGCCGAGGCGCATGCTGCAAAAATCGGCGGCAAACTCGGCAGCTATGATGAAGCGCTGGCAGCGGCAAGCGGAGCGTGAGCATGCATGCGCGGAAGCAGCCGGATGAGGTGCTCGCACCGCAAGTTGTGGTGCCTCATCCTGTTTTAGTCAAGACGAAGGCCGCTGCGACGGCCGTTCGTCCCAAAGTTGGACTTACGCCGCATCAGTTGCGGCTATCCCAATGGCGAGAGCCTTTGTTCAGTGCCGTATTATGGGTGGTTTCGCTGATAGCTTTATATGCCATCTGGCACTTCGGCACTTTGTACAGATGGGAATTTTATATTCGCTTTACCAATATCCCGACCCCGGGCGATGTTTTCCAGAAACTGCTCGAAGTCAATCGATCGGATAAATTTGCTACCAACGTCGGTATCAGCGTCCGCCGGATTTTATCGGGATTTGGTATCGCGATATTGATGGCCGTGCCGCTGGGTCTGCTAATCGGACGCTACCGTGCAGCTCGCGATCTTCTGATGCCGGTATTTGAGGTATTGCGGCCGATACCAGCGATTGCTTGGGTACCGATGTCGATCATGCTTTGGCCAACTAATGAGGTCAGTATTGTCTACATCACATTCCTTGGTTCCTTTTTCCCGATTCTGCTCAACACCATACACGGCGTCACCGGATTTGATCCGGTGCTGATTCGTGCAGCCCGCTGCCTGGGCGCGGGTGAAGGAAGATTGTTCTGGAACGTGATACTGCCTGGTGCTTTACCGCAAATTTTTACAGGATTGGCTGTCGGTATGGGTGTGGCCTGGGTGTCACTCATTGCTGCTGAAATGATATCCGGTCAGTTTGGCGTGGGGTATTTTACTTGGGAGGCCTATTCGCTGGTCAATTACGCAGAGATTGCACTGGGCATGATTACGATCGGAGTTCTGGGTCTTGCCTGCAGCGGTGCCATACAGCTGGTGGGCTCTCTGTTGATGCCGTGGTCAACTCATTCAAGCGCCGGAAGGAAATGAGATGGAAGAGGAACGCAAGGGGGCGATCGATATCGACAGCGTCCGCGTGACATTTACTGCGCGAGGCGAAATTGTTGAGGCTGTTAGTAACGTTGACATGCATGTGAAGCCTGGTGAGTTTGTTTCAATCATCGGCCCGTCGGGCTGCGGAAAGTCGACGCTGTTGAATATTGTTGCTGGATTCGTCAAACCCACTTCGGGCAGCGCTCTGTTTGACGGAGTTCCCATTCGCGGGCCTGGTTCAGATCGCGGCGTCGTCTTCCAGCAGTATTCGCTCTTTCCCTGGCTTTCTGTGCGAAAGAATGTCGAATTCGGGCTGAAGATGAAAGGGACGCCGGCATCTCAGCGTGAAACCCAGGCGCGAACACTTCTCGGACTTGCTGGCTTACTGGCTTTTGAAAACCATTATCCTGACCAGTTGTCCGGCGGTATGAAACAACGCGTCGGCATTGTGCGTGCCCTGGCGACCAGTCCGCAGGTGCTGCTGATGGATGAGCCATTTGGCGCACTGGATGCGCAGACCAGAGCCGTGATGCAGGAAATTCTCACCAATATGTGGCAGCAGTTCCAAATCTCGGTGCTGTTTGTCACCCACGATATCGAAGAATCGATTTTTCTTTCCGACCGCATTTATGTAATGACTGCACGCCCGGGTCGCATCAAGGCGGAAATCACTGTCCCGTTACCGCGTCCTCGTACTCCAGAAATGACTTACACGCCGGAATTCATCGGACTCGTTCAGCAGCTAAAGGCGCTGATCCGGGAAGAGTCACTGGCCGCGATGGGTTCGGAGTTGAAAGAGGGCGGGCTCAGCGGATTTGGCATCGAAGTGGGTCCGCGCGGTGTAGAAGAGGTGGTGTAGCGCCATGCGTGCTGATGTTCATCCTTTGGAAATCCGCAATCACAGTGATGGCCGTTGGCTGGAAATTGCCTGGTCAGATGGCGTCACCGCCGTGTTACAGCACCAGCTTCTACGCGAGGCATGTCGTTGCGCCTTTTGTATTGCAGCGACCCGTTCTGGCAAATCGTTGCGTGCGGAGGCGGGAATACGTCTGGATGCCGTGGAGCCCTATGGTCCGAATGCGCTGCGCTTGAGCTTTGATGACGGCCACAGCAGAGGGCTATATCCCTTTGCTTATCTGCGGGAATTGCCAGCCGGGCTCTTTCCTGTTACCGGCGATCAGCAGGAAAATGTATTGGCAAATCCGAACAACAGATCGGGACTCAGGTAGCCGCGGAATGTTGCAAATGTCAGGCCTGTGGCCAGGATGGCCAGCACGATCCACACCAGTAATTTGCCCTGAATCTGTGACATCACGGATTAAATCCCCTGAATGAATGATTATTGCATAACCCGGCACTGCTTATTGCTGGCAACGCTATTCAAATAACCCTTTGCGACAAGCCATGGACACCGCAGTTGATATAATTTCTCTTTTACCTTCAGACCGGAATCCCGTGAGTAATGCTGCGTCCCTGAAGTTCGGTTTTTCCTTCGACGATTTTTACCGTCGTGATGGTCTGCTGCGTCTGGATCAGGTCTTCCTTAAAGAATTGCAGCAGTCCGATACGGCTGTCCATGACCGGCTGACTGCGGCGCGCTCGAGCGCGGAGCCGCTGATTGCGAAGGATGAATCTGCACTGCTGTTGGCCCTTGCTCCGCACCTCGACGATTTCATCGGGCAACTCTTCGGTATCGCTGCCGAAGTTTCCAATCTGTCGGAACAGCATCACAAGCTGGCACCGCTCTACAGTGTCAAGCGCCTGTTCGTGCAGCGCAAAGCCATGCACAAATACAAGCCGGATGCAGCGGCAGGTATTAATGGCGAGGAGGTGGGCAAGGCACTGGAAAAGCATTTTGGCGAACCGCTGACCGAACTGGTTTTTGCCCGTCACATCACGCAGTGGCAGCAGGATGAAGCCAGTCATACGGATGCGCTGGAACTGGCCCTGCAATACGCCGCATGGGCGTCCCACACCGAAGCCGGTCATGCCCTGCATCACGACGGCGTGTTGTTCAAGTCGCCGCACAAGCTGGATTTCCAGAATCTGGTGCCGTCACAAGTCACCACCGCCAAGGGTTATACCGAGCATCGCTTTGACGTGTCCCGACTGCGCCAACGCGCAGGGTTCAAGCTGACGGACAAGGGCACGGATCTGACCGGCGCTCTCGACGAAGCCAACTACTGCATCTGGTGTCACGAGCAGGGCAAGGATTCCTGTTCAAAAGGGCTGAAGGAGAAGGGCGCCAGCGGTCGAGGTGCGCAATCGTTCAAGAAGTCACCGTTCGGCATCACGCTGGCAGGCTGCCCGCTCGAAGAGAAAATCTCGGAATTCCACAAGGCCAAGACGGAAGGATTGGCCATCGGCGCATTGGCCATCATTACCGTCGACAATCCGATGGCGGCGGCGACCGGTCACCGGATTTGCAATGACTGCATGAAGTCCTGCATTTACCAGAAGCAGGAACCAGTTGATATTCCGCAGGCGGAAACGCGCACGCTGAAAGATGTGCTCGAACTTCCCTGGGGCTTTGAAATCTACAGCCTGCTGACGCGCTGGAATCCGCTTAACCTGCGCAACCCCTATCCCAAAGCACCATCCGGCAAACGAATCATGGTTGCCGGCATGGGGCCCGCCGGCTTCTCCTTGTCACACTTCCTGATGAACGATGGCCATACGGTTGTCGGCATTGATGGTCTGAAGATCGAGCCTTTGCCGTCGACGCTGTCCGGCGTCGATGCTGCAGGCAAGCGGGTGTCCTTCGAACCGATTCGCGACATCCGCGATCTGTATGAATCGCTGGATACGCGGGCAATGGCTGGTTTCGGCGGTGTTGCCGAATATGGCATCACAGTACGTTGGGATAAAAACTTTTTAAAAATCATACGTTTACTTCTCGAGCGTCGTGAGCAGTTTTCGCTCTTTGGTGGCGTGCGTTTTGGTGGCACGGTGACGGCAGAAGACGCGTTCGCGCTGGGTTTTGACCACATCGCGCTCGCGATCGGGGCCGGGCGCCCGACGGTGCTCGATATGCCCAACGGGCTGGCGCGCGGTGTACGCACGGCCTCGGATTTCCTGATGGCCTTGCAACTGACCGGTGCTGCCAAAGACGACTCCATCGCCAACATGCAACTCCGGCTGCCGGTGGTGGTCATCGGTGGCGGTCTGACGGCGATCGATACAGCAACTGAATCTCTGGCCTATTACCCGTTGCAGGTCGAGAAATTCCTCAAGCGCCATGAAACACTGGTTGCCAAACTCGGGGAAGCCGGCACGCGCATCACCTGGACGCCGGAAGAACGCGGGATTGCCGAAGAATTCATTGCGCATGCCCAGGCGATTCGTGCCGAACGTGCCGCTGCAGCAAAAGAAGGGCGCGAACCACGCGTCCTGCAACTGCTGCAGTCATGGGGCGGCGCCACCATCGCCTACCGCAAGCGCATGGCCGACAGTCCTTCCTACACGCTCAATCACGAGGAAATCGACAAAGCACTGGAAGAAGGCATTACTTTCGCCGAATGCCTGACACCGCTGGCCGTTGAAACCGACGAGTATGGACATGCCAGCGGACTCAAGGTTGCGGTGCAAGTCAAAGGTGAAGATGGCGAATGGAAGGACGCCGGTCAGACGGTGATGCCGGCGAAAGCCGTGCTCATTGCCGCGGGCACGCAGCCGAATACCGTTTTGGCGCGCGAAGACGCCGATCATTTTGTACTCGACGGCCGTTATTTCCGCGCCTGCGATGAAAACGGTCAACCCGTTGCCGCCGAAAAATCCATCTCCAAACCCAATGCGATCAATGTGCTGCTGTCAAAGCGCGACGATGGCCGCTGCATCAGCTTTTTCGGTGATGTGCATCCATCTTTCTTCGGCAATGTTGTGAAGGCGGTGGGCAGTGCGAAGCAGGGCTATCCGGTGGTGAGCAAGGTACTGGAGAAAATTCAGCCCGCTGCGAAAACCGATGACGCCGGCTTCCTCGCCAAGTTGCAGGGTGAACTGCGTGCCACCGTTCACGAGGTCAAGCGTCTGACGCCGACCATTGTCGAAGTAATCATCAAAGCACCGCTGGCAGCGCGCCGCTTTCAGCCGGGACAGTTTTACCGGTTGCAGAATTTTGAAGCTCGTGCACAGAAAGTGCAGGGCAGCACGCTGGCGATGGAAGGGCTGGCGTTGACCGGCGCATGGGTCGATCGTGAGAAAGGTCTGCTGTCGACCATCGTTCTGGAAATGGGGGGCTCGAGCAACCTGTGCATGGAACTCAAACCGGGCGAACCGGTGATCCTGATGGGGCCGACCGGTGCGCCGACGGAAATCGCCTCTGGTGAGACCGTCGTGCTTGTCGGCGGCGGTCTGGGAAATGCCGTGCTGTTTTCCATCGGCCAAGCCATGCGCAAGGCTGGCAGCAAAGTGCTGTATTTTGCCGGCTACAAATCAATGGCTGATCGTTACCACGTAGAAAACATCGAGGCTGCCAGCGATGTGGTGATCTGGTGCTGCGATGAGCAGCCGGGTTTCAAACCTTCCCGGCCTTCGGATCGTACCTTCGTCGGCAATATCGTGCAGGCGATGAACAGTTATGCTTCCGGTGCGCTTGGCGATCAGGCCATCCCGTTCAGCGATGCCGACCGCATCATCGCCATCGGCTCGGATAAGATGATGGCCGCGGTCGCCAGGGCTCGGCATGAAATCCTCAAGCCGCATCTGAAGGAATGTCATCACGCTGTCGGCTCCATCAACTCGCCGATGCAGTGCATGATGAAAGAGATCTGTGCCCAGTGTCTGCAGCCGCATGTGGATCCCAAGACCGGCAAGAGGAGCTACGTGTTTTCCTGCTTCAATCAGGATCAGGAGCTGGATCATGTTGACTGGCCGGCGCTGGATCAGCGGCTGAAGCAGAACTCGACACAGGAAAAACTGACGGCGGCCTGGCTGCGTCACTGCCTGACCAAGTAATACTCCGCCGAAAAAAAACGGGCAGCTCAGGCTGCCCGTTTTTACGTAGCGAATATCTATAAGTTATTGTTTTAAATAACTTTTATCCGTTTCGTCCGACCTCGCGCAGTGCATCAGCCAGTGTGCCAACCAGTTCGTCGATCTGCGCCTTGCTGATGATCAGTGGCGGCGAGAGGGCGATGATGTCACCGGTGGTGCGGATCAACACGCCTTTTTCATAACACTTGAGGAAGGTTTCGAACGCCCTTGCGGTCGGCGCACCGGGACGCGGTTCCAGTTCAATGCCGGCAACCATGCCCATATTGCGCACATCGATGACGTTGGGCATTTCGCGCAGCGATTGCACGGCCTGTTCGAAATAGGGCGCGAGTTCCTGGCCGCGCTGGTACAAACCTTCTTCTTCGAAGGTATCGAGGCTGGCAAGTGCGGCGGCGGTCGCTAAGGGATGGCCTGAGTAAGTATAGCCATGGAACAGCTCGACCATTCCTGCCGGTGCGTTATTGACTACGGTTTCGTAAATATCGCGACGCACGATAACAGCACCCATCGGCACGGTGCCGTTGGTCAGGCCCTTGGCGACAATCATCATGTCCGGGACCACGCCGACCGCTTCGGCGGCAAAGCAGGGGCCGGTGCGGCCGAAACCGGTGATGACTTCATCGAATATCAGCAGCAGGCCGTATTTGTCGCAGATCTGGCGCAGACGCTCAAGGTAACCCTTGGGCGGCACCAACACGCCGGTGGAACCGGCGAGCGGCTCGACAATGACGGCGGCGATGTTGCTGGCATCGTGCAGCGGCACAATGCGCGTTTCGAGTTCATCGGCAAGATGCGCACCCCAGGCCGGCTGGCCTCGGCTGAACGCGTTTTCCTTCAGATTGTGCGTATGCGCCATGTGGTCCACACGGAACAGCATATTGCCGTAGACCTTGCGGTTGGCAGGAATGCCGCCCACGGAAATACCGCCGAAGCCTGCCCCGTGATATCCGCGTTCACGACCGATCAGTACGTTGCGTTGGCCTTCGCCGCGCGCACGGTGGTAGGCAAGTGCAATCTTCAGTGCGGTGTCCACGCCCTCGGAACCCGAATTGCAATAGAAGACGTGATCGAGGTCACCGGGCGCCATCGCGGCCAGTCGCTCGGCGACGCGGAAGGCATCGGGATGCCCCATTTGAAACGCAGGTGCGTAATCCATCTTGGCGACCTGTTTCTGTATGGCTTCGACGATGCGCGGGCGGCAATGACCTGCATTGACACACCAAAGACCTGATGTGCCGTCGAGGATCTGCCGTCCGTCGTCAGTTGAGTAGTGCATGTCTTTCGCGGCCACCAGCATACGCGGCGCCTGTTTGAAGGCGCGGTTGGCGGTGAATGGCATCCAGTAGGAATCGAGTTTGCTGTCGCGTGCGGTCATGGCAGTTCCAGAGCGATTTTTGATATGCAGCGCCTGTGTGTTTAGCGCGGCGGATTTAGGGGGCCATGCTACCATCTTCGCGCCATGACAAAACGCGTTGCCCGGTGCTTGATGGTTCACTGGCTGGGTCTGCTGCCCCTTGCCGTGGTATTCCTTTTGCTGCAGGCGATGATCTGCGTATCGGTCGCCAAAGCCGAGACCTTGAAGGTCGGCTCGAAACGTTTCACCGAGTCTTATCTGCTTGGGGAAATCATTGCCGGTACTGCACGTCATACGGGTGCCGTCGACGTCGAACATCACCCCGGGATGGGTAATTCGGCCATTCTTTTTTCTGCGCTGAAAAGCGGCGCCATTGATCTTTATCCCGACTACAGCGGAACGGTGGCGCTGGAGTTGCTCGGATTAAAACAGGTGCCGACGCTGCCTGAACTGCAGCGGCTGCTTGCGGCACACAGTCTTGCAACCGGCGTCCCGCTCGGTTTTGACAATGCCTATGCCTTGGCGATGAGCGCAAAAAAAGCCGACCGCAGCGGCTTTGCGCTGATCAGTGATTTGCGCAGCACGCGCGATCTGCGTGCCGGTTTGTCCCCCGAGTTTCTTAACCGGCGAGACGGCTGGCCGGCGTTGCGCAGGGCTTACGGGCTCGAAGGCCTGCAGGTCCGCAGTCTTGAGCATGGTCTGGCCTACGGAGCGCTGGCCAGGGAGCAGGTTGATCTTATTGACGTTTACACCACGGATCCGCAAATCACGAGGCAAGGGCTCAAGTTGCTGCGTGATGACCGGCAGGTTTTTCCTGCATACGAAGCATTGCTGGTCTATCGCATCGATCTGCCACAACGGCATCCGCAAGCCTGGGCGGCGATTCAAGGATTGGAAGGCAGGATTGATGCGGAAACCATGCGTGGTCTCAATGCCGCGGTTGAGTTGGACGGCCGCAGTTTTGCGGACGTCGCCGGACAGTGGCTCAAAGGCGGTGCCCAAGTCGCTGAAGAGCGTCAAACGCTTCTTGCCGTTCTGCTGGGGCCGGATCTGGCCCGGTTGACGGGGCAGCATCTTCTGCTGGTTTGTAGCTCCTTAATGTTGAGTATTTTGGTCGGCATTCCACTGGGCGTCTGGTCTCAGCGTATGCCGCGGGCTGGGCGATTGATACTGCCATTGACCGGAATACTTCAAACGGTGCCCAGTCTGGCATTGCTGGCATTTTTAATTGCTGCACTGGGCCAAATTGGTGCTTTACCGGCTGTTCTGGCGCTTTTTGTCTATGCCTTGCTGCCGATTGTGCGCAGCACCGAGGCCGCCTTGGCCGGGGTCGGGCAGCCGATGCTGGATGCGGGGCGTGCATTGGGTCTTGATGCCTGGCAGCGGCTAAGGCTGATTGAAATGCCGCTGGCTTTGCCGGGGGTGCTGTCCGGTATCAAAACGGCAGTAGTCATCAATGTCGGCACGGCGACCATCGCTGCATTCATTGGTGCCGGCGGATACGGGGAGCGCATTGTTGCCGGTCTGGCCGTCAACGACCGGAATCTGATGCTGGCAGGGGCGATTCCCGCCGCCGTGTTGGCACTGCTGTTTGAACTGCTTTTCCGCAGTCTGGACCGGTATATCTGGCGTGGTCGGGATGCGGTAAGAACATTCCGCTGATTGTCACATCATGGGAAATGGTCTTTGCATGAACTTAATCAACTGTTTACTGTCATTTGGATAGCGTTTTGCGGCGCATTTCTTCCGGTTTCCGGTGCAGTTATACTGCTGCGCCGGTCGGAGTACATTGCCAGCCGGTAGGCAGAACAGCCGCAGCGTCAGGGACCGGATAAATAATAATGAGTGATCGCGAAGTCGATCAGCAGTTGGTAGAGCGGGTGCAGCAGGGCGACAAGCGGGCATTCGATCTGCTGGTCACTAAATACCAGCGCAAGCTGGGGCGTCTGCTATCGCGCTTTATAAGGGATCCCAGCGAGGTCGAGGATGTGACGCAGGAAGCTTTTATCAAAGCCTATCGTGCGTTGCCCGGCTTCCGGGGTGAAAGTGCCTTTTATACCTGGCTGTACCGGATCGGCATCAACACGGCCAAGAATCATCTGGTGGCTATGGGGCGGCGGGCACCGACGAGCACGGAACTGGATGCGGAAGAGGCGGAATCGACCGAGGCAGGTGAGCAGTTACGGGACCTGAACACCCCGGAAAACCAGCTGATGAGCAAACAAGTCGGGGAAACAGTGAACCAAACCCTGCTTGAATTGCCAGAGGAATTGAGGACGGCCATTACACTCCGTGAGGTTGAAGGCCTGAGCTACGAGGAAATTGCCGAAATCATGCAGTGTCCGGTCGGTACGGTCCGGTCCAGAATTTTCAGAGCCCGCGAAGCCGTCGCGGGCAAGTTAAGACCCTTGCTGGGCACCAGCAAGGACAGGAGGTGGTGAGATGGAACAGATTTCCGCGCTGATGGACAACGAACTTTCGCCCCAGGATTCCGGTCAGGCTTTGCGCCGGCTCGGTGACACGCCTGAGGCCATGGAAAGCTGGGAAACCTACCATCTGATCGGAGATGCCCTTCGCGGCCAGGCAGGGGGTATCAACGTTGTTGCACGGGTTTCCGCTGCATTGCAAAATGAGCCTACGGTGCTTGCCCCGCGGCGCACCGAGAAACCGGGCAAGTCCTTTACCTACGCGTTGTCGGCAGCGGCTTCTGTTTCTGCCATTGCGGTGGTCGGCTGGATGGCTTTTTCGACCGGCCCTGCGGTCAATCCGCAGGTCGAACTGGCCAAGGCGGTTCCAGCGACGCCGGCGGTTCAATCCGCTGAACCGCAACTGGTGAGTTCCCCAAGCGGTGACCAGATGAATGAATATCTGCTCGCGCACCAAGGCGTTTCACCGAGCAGCGGACTGCAGGGTGTTGCGCCTTATATCCGAACCATTTCCGCAACGACCCAGGCCAGTCGGTAACGCCCGATGAAAGTCTGCTGGATTCTGTTTTGCGGTTTGCTGCCGGCTGTTTCACTCGCTGCGGAAGGCGATCGTGAAGGCTTGGCCATGCTGGAAAAAATGGCGGCTGCCAGCCACACCACCAATTACTCCGGCACTTTTGTCTTTAATCACGCCGGCCAGTCCGAAACCTCGCGCATCGCGCATTTTGTCAATCCGGCAGGCGGTGTACTTGAGCGTCTGGAAACACTGGACGGTCCTGCGCGTGAAGTCATCCGCACCAATGATCAGGTTACTTGTTATCTGCCGGGCACAAAAACCGTGCTGATTGATCCGCGCGGTTCCCGCCAGTTTCCGATCCGTCTCGAACAGATCCAGAATCTGACCCAGCATTACCGCATCATGAAGGAGTCGACCGATCGCGTCGCCGGATTCGAGTGCCAGTGGGTTGCGCTGCTGCCCAAGGACAATCTTCGTTACGCAAGGCGTTTTTGCGCCGATGTAAAAACCGGCTTGCCCTTGCGCGCCCGGACCTTCAACGAAAAAAATGAAACGCTGGAAGCTTTCTCGTTTTCAACGCTGGAGATCGGTGGCGGATTCAAGCGCGATCTGGTGCGATCCAAATATGCCGCCGTCAGCAACAAGCAGGGCTGGCGGGTCGATCGTACGGCCATGACCTTGGCTGACAGCGGTGATTCCGGCTGGATCGTTCAGAACCAGCCAGCGGGATTCACCAAGCAAATGGAGTTGCGCCGCTCGATGCCCGGCAAAAGCGGCACCATGTCGCATCTCGTTTACTCGGATGGGCTCGCAGCGATTTCCGTGTTTATTGAGCCTGGCGTCAAAGCCGACAAGAAACCGGCACTGCGTCATCAGGGCGCCGTTTCGATCTACACTCGTCCGGCAAGCGGCTATACCATTACCGTGCTGGGTGAAACACCGGCTGAAACCGTGATGCAGCTTGCGCGCGCTTTGGAGCCCAAGCCGGGTTTGACATCGACAGCCACGGCTATACCTCGGTAGTCCAGTTTCGTTTTATCTTCAGACCCCAATCCCTATTTTCCGGAAACATTTTCATGCTCAGAACCTTGATGCTTGCGCTTTTCCTGCTGCTTCCGCTGCAGGTTACGGCTCAATTGCCCGATTTCACCGATCTTGTCGAGAAACAGGGCGGCGCGGTAGTCAATATCAGCACGACGCAGGCGGCGCGCAACACGCTTTCCCAGCAACTGCCGCAGCTTGACGAGAATGATCCGTTTTTCGAGTTTTTCCGGCGTTTTGCCCCCAATCCCGGACAGCGCGAATTCCAGCCGCAATCTCTGGGCTCAGGTTTCATCATTTCCGCTGACGGTTACATCCTGACTAATGCGCACGTGATTGATGCGGCAGAGGAAGTCACGGTCAAGCTGACGGACAAGCGTGAATTCAAGGCCAAGGTCATCGGCGCCGACAAACGCACCGACGTTGCCTTGATCAAGATTGAGTCGACGGGCCTTCCCACGGTACGGTTTGGCGATCCAGCAAAGCTCAAGGTCGGCGAGTGGGTTGTGGCCATCGGATCTCCATTCGGCTTCGACAATACGGTTACTGCCGGCATCGTCAGTGCGAAAGGGCGTTCGTTGCCGCAGGAGAATTTCGTGCCGTTCATCCAGACGGATGTAGCGGTTAATCCCGGCAATTCGGGCGGGCCGCTCTTCAATTTGCGCGGTGAAGTGGTTGGCATCAATTCCCAGATTTACAGCCGTACCGGCGGTTTCATGGGACTGTCGTTTGCGATTCCTATCGATGTTGCCAACGACATTGCTCAGCAATTGCGCACGACGGGTAAGGTGACCCGGGGCCGCATTGGTGTTGTCATCCAGCAGGTCACCAAGGAACTGGCAGATGGATTCGGTTTGCCGAAACCCCAGGGCGCTTTGGTCAACTCGGTGGAAAAGGGCGGTCCGGCCGAAAAGGCGGGCATCGAAGCCGGGGATGTCATCCTGCGCTTCGACGGCAAACCGGTTAATTCCTCGGAGGATTTGCCGCGTGTAGTCGGCGGCACCAAGCCGGGCAGCAAAGTGGCCATCCAGGTCTGGCGCAACAAGGCCACCCGTGATCTGCAGGTTGTCGTGGCTGAATTGAGCGATGACCGTACCGGCCGGCAGGCCCGCACCGGCAAACCGCAGCCCCCGGTGGCGGCACAGTTCGGCATGGGTGTCACCGATCTGACCGATGTCCAGCGCAAGGAATTCAAGGTCGAGGGCGGCGTGTTTGTCGACAACGTGCAGGGTGCAGCAGCGCGCGCCGGTCTGCGCCGCGGAGACGTGATCCTCGCCGTCAACAATCAGGATGTGAAGACTGTCGAGCAGTTCCGCCAGTTGATGGGCAGTTTTGACAAGGGGCGCATCGTGGCATTGCTGGTGCGCCGCGGCGGCAATTCGCTCTACATCCCACTCCGCCTGGACAGTAATGGCTGATTCAGCCCGTCCGGTGCTGACGCTGTACAGCCGGACCTGGTGCCATTTGTGTGAAGACATGCAGACCGGACTGCAAACCCTGCAGTCCGGTCTGCCTTTTGACCTGACCGTCATCGACGTCGACAGCGATCCGGCGCTGGAGCAGCGTTTCGGGGAATGGGTGCCGGTCCTGATGCATGGTGAGCGTGAGCTCTGTCATTACCATCTGGATAGTGCCGCAGTTACTGATTACTTGCGGGAAATCCGCTAAAATACACGGTCTTACGAACGGAACGGGGCACTCCGGGTAATCTTGGGTGCCCCTTTTTCTGGGCTATCCATTCTGATGCAGCATATCCGCAATTTTTCGATCATCGCGCACATTGACCACGGCAAGTCCACACTGGCCGACCGGTTCATCCAGCATTGCGGCGGCCTGTCCGACCGCGAGATGGAATCCCAAGTTCTCGATTCGATGGATCTTGAGAAGGAACGGGGCATCACCATCAAGGCGCAGACTGCCGCGCTGAACTATAAGTCGCTGGATGGCAAGGTCTACCAGTTGAACCTGATCGATACCCCTGGACACGTCGACTTTTCCTACGAGGTATCCCGTTCACTGTCGGCCTGCGAAGGCGCATTGCTGGTGGTGGATGCCTCACAAGGCGTCGAAGCGCAAACGGTCGCCAACTGCTACACCGCGATCGAACTGGGCGTCGAGGTGATCCCGGTTCTGAACAAGATGGACCTGCCGCAGGTCGAGCCGGAACGCGTAGCCGCGGAGATTGAAGACATCATCGGCATTCCGGCCAAGGACGCGGTGCGGGTCAGTGCCAAGACGGGCGAAGGAATTACTGAGATCCTTGAAGCGGTCGTGCACCAGATGCCGCCGCCCAAAGGGGATCCGTCTGCGCCGTTGAAAGCCCTGATCATCGACTCTTGGTTCGATAACTATGTCGGTGTTGTCATGCTGGTTCGAGTCATTGATGGTGAGTTGAAACCGAAAGACCGAATTCTGCTGATGGCCAGCGCCGGCAATTTCCTCTGTGAGCAGGTTGGCGTTTTTACCCCGAAATCTCAGGCACGTGAGCGTTTGTCGGCTGGGGAAGTGGGTTTTGTCATCGCCGGTATCAAGGAACTGAAGGCGGCCAAGGTCGGCGACACCATCACGCTGCTGAACCGTCCGGCTACCGAACCGCTGCCTGGCTTCAAGGAAATCAAGCCGCAGGTGTTTGCCGGTCTCTATCCCGTCGAGTCGAATGAATACGAAGGACTCCGGGATGCACTGGAAAAACTGCATTTGAACGATTCATCGCTGCGCTTCGAGCCGGAGTCGTCCCAGGCACTGGGATTCGGTTTCCGTTGCGGCTTCCTCGGTCTGCTGCACATGGATATCGTGCAAGAGCGGCTGGAGCGCGAATACGGCATGTCGCTGATCACTACGGCTCCGACCGTGGTTTATCAGGTGGCACTGCGTGACGGCACGGTCATGGAGATCGAAAACCCGTCTCGTCTGCCCGATGTTTCGCAAATCGCCGAAATCCGCGAGCCGATGATCACGGCTTCGATTCTTGTTCCTGGCGATTACGTTGGTCCGGTGATGACGCTGTGCACGGAAAAGCGCGGGGCGCAGAAAAACATGCAGTACCTCGGCCGCCAGGTCATGCTGACTTATGAACTGCCGCTGAATGAAGTAGTCATGGACTTTTTTGACCGCTTGAAATCAGTGTCGCGCGGTTACGCATCACTGGACTACGATTTTCTGGAATACCGCGCCGGCGATCTGGTGCGTCTGGACATCCTGATCAACAACGAACGTGTCGATGCCCTGTCGCTGATTGTTCACCGAGCGAATGCGCAGTATCGCGGCCGTGATGTTGCAGAAAGAATGCGCAAGCTGATCCCGCGGCAGATGTTTGATATTGCCATCCAGGCGGCCATCGGGGCACACATCATCGCGCGCGAAACCGTCAAAGCCATGCGCAAGAACGTGCTGGCCAAGTGTTATGGCGGTGACATCAGCCGCAAGAAGAAGCTGCTCGAAAAGCAGAAGGCCGGCAAGAAGCGCATGAAGCAAGTCGGCACGGTGGAAATCCCGCAAGAGGCCTTCCTGGCCATTCTGCAGGTCGATAAATAGGCTGAGGCATGAATTTTGCACTGATCATGGTTGTGCTGGTGTTCTTCACCGGCGTGGTTTGGCTGGCTGAGGCCCTGTATTTCCGCAAACACCGAGCAGCCGGAGAGTTGCAGCCCTGGTGGATAGAATATCCCGCCAGTTTTTTCCCGGTGATTCTGGTGGTGTTTGTGCTGCGCTCCTTCCTGGTGGAACCTTTCAAGATTCCATCCGGATCGATGCTGCCCACACTGCTGGTCGGCGATTTCATTCTGGTGAACAAATTCACCTACGGTATTCGTGTGCCGGTCATCAATACGCGCGTCATCAGTATCAATCAGCCAAAGCGCGGCGAAGTCATGGTGTTTCGTTACCCGGATAATCCATCACTTGATTACATCAAGCGGGTGGTCGGCTTGCCTGGCGATGAAATAGCCTATACGAACAAGCGCCTGACCATTAACGGTAAAGAGATCTCGGTCAATGCGGACGGCGAATTCAACTATCTCGAAGGTGGCCTCAATTTTGTTGCCACCAAACGCTTCCAGGAAGGGCTGGGTGAAAAGCCGCACGCCATGCTGACGCAGGCTGAATCGCCGCCGGTGCAACTTGGGGGCGTGCAGCGCTTTCCCTTCCGTGAAAATTGTGCCTACAATGATTCGGGATTCCGCTGTAAAGTTCCTGCCGAACACTATTTCCTGATGGGTGACAATCGCGACAGCAGCAGCGACAGCCGGTATTGGGGATTTGTTCCGGAGCGCAATATTGTCGGCAAGGCATTCCTGATCTGGTGGAATTTCGACGACTTTAAACGCATCGGCAGTTCGATCAATTGATCTTGAAGGGGGATTTTATGTATACACAGCGTGGTATCACTCTCACTGGGTTCCTGGTTTTTGCGGGTCTTGCTGTCGGCGCCTTGCTGCTGGCTTTCAAGATTGGCCCGGCTTATTCCGAGTTCTATACGATCCAGAAGATCATGCGTACGGTTGCTTCCGAGCCTGCGATGAAGACCGCGTCGCGCGGCGAAATCAATACGGCTTTTAACAACCGCGCCACGATCGAAAATATCAAGGTAATCACCTACAACGATATCGAGGTCACCAAGGAAGGCGACAGGCTGATCCTCAGCGCGAGTTACTCCGTGCGTGTTCCGCTGTTCTACAACCTCAGCGCCTGCATGGAGTTTGCCCCCAGCTCCGAGCGCCAGTAGCGCTTACGGTTATCCTCCCGCCGTGGATCCGGAAGCCGTCAGCACCCGTATCGGATACCGTTTCCGCGAGCAGGGTCTGCTGCGGCGCGCGCTGACTCACCGTTCATTCGGCGCGACACATAACGAAAGACTCGAGTTCCTCGGCGACAGTGTGGTCAACTGCACCATCGCACTGGAGCTTTACGAGAAATTCCCCGATCTGAGCGAGGGAGAGTTGTCGCGCCTGCGCGCTAATCTGGTGAATCAGCAGACCCTGCACCGTATTGCGCTTGATCTCCATCTCGGCGAGCAATTGCTGCTGGGTGAGGGGGAGCTTAAAAGCGGAGGTGCTGCGCGGCCGTCGATTCTGGCGGACAGCGTCGAAGCGCTGATCGGCGCTACGCTGCTCGATGGCGGATTTTCTGCGGCGCAGTCCGTGGTCCGCCGTCTTTTTGGCACAGACCTCGCCCAAATCGACCCCAGCGTGAGCGGCAAGGATGCTAAGACCCTGCTGCAGGAATTTGCGCAGGGCAAAGGCATGGCGCTCCCGGTCTATACGCTGACGGCTACCCGCGGCCATGCGCATGCGCAAACATTCGAAGTGCAGTGCTTCCTCGAAGCCTGCGATATCAGGACTGACGGTCAGGGCGGTAGCCGGCGCGCCGCTGAACAGGATGCAGCCGGCAAAGCGTATGAACAGGCGACCCGAAAATGAACAGCAGCACAGAGCACCGCTCCGGTTATGTCGCCATCGTCGGCCAGCCCAATGTCGGCAAGTCCACCTTGCTCAACCAGCTCGTCGGTCAGAAAATCAGCATTACTTCCCGCCGTCCGCAGACTACCCGGCAGCGCATCATTGGCATTGTCACTCAGCCCGATGCGCAGTTTGTTTTTGTCGATACCCCGGGTTTCCAGACCCGTCATGGCAACGCATTGAACAGGATGATGAACCGCAGCGTTTCGCGCAGCGTGGTTGATGTGGATGCTGTGGTGTGGGTTATCGAGGCGCTGCATCTGAATGCCGGTGATCAGGCCGTGCTGCCCCTGCTCCAGGACGGTGCGCCGCTGATTATTGCCGTCAACAAAATCGATGAGGTCGGCAACAAGAATGAACTGCTGCCGTTCATGCAGAAGTTGGAAGATCTCGCACATCCGCGTGCGATTGTGCCGGTGTCTGCGAAAACCGGTATCGGCACCGAAGACCTGCTGAACGCCATTCGCGGACTGCTGCCCGAACGTGAGCGGCTCTACGGCGAAGATGAAATCACTACGGCCAGTGAACGTACGCTGGCGGCTGAATTGATACGCGAAAAGCTCTTCCGTCTGCTGGGCGAGGAACTGCCTTATTCGGCGATGGTGGAAATCGAGAAATTCGAAATAGTCGACGGTCTGCGACGCATCCATGCCGGTATCCTGGTCGACAAGGCCGGTCATAAGGGGATTGTCATCGGCAAGGGTGGTGAGAAGCTCAAGCAGATTGCTTCTCAGGCGCGCACGGACATGGAGCGCCTGTTCGGTGGCAAGGTATTTCTGGAGGTTTGGGTCAAGGTCAAATCTGGCTGGGCGGATGATGCGGCAACACTGAAGCGTCTCGGGATTGATTAAAATATCAATAAAAACAATATGTTGTGTAATTCCCTTGGGGCCTGCCTTCAATCCTTGATGCGAAAGCCTGGTCATGGCCGCTGAACGCCCCCGGCGCTACGGGCACCCCGGCTATCTGCTGCATACCTATGCCTATCGCGAGACCAGTCTGGTTGCGGAAATCTATGTCCGTGAGCTGGGGCGTGTCGCGGTTATCGCGCGTGGCGCCCGGCGTCCGCGTTCTGCGCTGCGCGGGGTATTGATGGCGTTCCAGCCGCTAATGCTGAGCTGGTCCGGCAAGTCGGAATTGAAAACCCTGCACAAGGCGGAATGGCAGGGGGGGTATGCACCCTTGCGCGGCCTCAGCCTGATTTGCGGTTTTTACCTCAATGAGCTGTTGTTGAAGCTGTTGCCCCGCGAAGATCCCCACGAGGAACTGTTCGAAGCCTATGCGACCGCATTGGCGCAGCTTCCTGCGGCGCAGGATCATGCCGCAGTACTGCGCCGTTTCGAGCGGGTGCTGCTGCAGGAACTGGGCTACGGACTGGTTTTTGACCGCGAGGCGGTTAGCGGCGCGCCGATCGTTGCCGATGGGCGGTATCGTTACATACCCGACCGCGGACCGGTTCTTGCCGGTGAAACCGAGGAGCAAAGCGGCGTAGAATTGGCCGGGAAAACGCTGATGGATATGTCTGTCGATCAATACTCCGATCCTCGGACCGTGCAGCAGAGCAAGGTGTTGATGCGCTCCCTGATTAACCATTGCCTGGGCAACCAGACGCTGCACACCCGACAACTGCTGCGAGACCTGCAGCAACTATAGAGAATGCAGGCCGTACTATGCATGACAGGCATGACCAAACTCAGCGTTAACGTTAACAAAATTGCATTGCTGCGCAACTCGCGCAGCCTCGGTATCCCGAGCGTTGTCCGGGCTGCCGATATCGCATTGCGTGCGGGGGCGCACGGCATCACCGTGCATCCGAGGCCTGATGCACGGCATATTCGTGTTTCTGACGTGCACGAACTGTCGCAACTGCTGAAGCAGTGGCCCGACGCGGAATTCAATATTGAAGGCAATCCTTTTGAGCCTCCACTGTTGGAACTGGCGGACGCCGTGCGTCCACAGCAATGCACGCTGGTTCCCGATGATCCTGCAGCGTTTACCTCGGATCATGGATGGGACCTTAAGCAGCACGGCGACCGCCTGCGACCGGTGATCGCCGGGCTGCAGAACATGGGTATCCGGGTGAGCCTGTTCATGGACCCGCTGCCGGAGGCGATGATCATTGCCGCTGCTATCGGCGCGGACCGCGTCGAACTTTATACCGAGCCCTATGCGGCTGCATTTGGCACCGCAGAGGAGGCAACAACCGTTGCCCGTTATGCAGAAGCTGCCCGTAGCGCCGTGGCCGCCGGCCTTGAGGTTAATGCCGGTCACGATCTGAATCAGGCTAATTTGCCGCTATTTCTTTCCGCAGTGCCAGGGGTGGCGGAGGTATCCATCGGTCATGCACTGATTGCGGACGCGCTGGAACTTGGCCTCGCGGCCACTGTTGAGGCCTTCCTTCGCGCAATGGACCGGGCAAAATCATGATTTACGGCATTGGCATCGACGTCATCCAGCCGCACCGTGTTGCCCGTCTGCTCGAAAAATATGGCGAGCGCTTCATCAAGCGGGTGTTGACCCCGCTGGAGCAGCCGCGGTATCTGCGCAGCGCGCAACCAGTACTTTTTCTGGCCAATCGCTTTGCTGCCAAGGAAGCTTTTTCCAAAGCCATGGGTACCGGCTTTCGATATCCCGTAACACTGCAATGCATCAGTGTCGTGCAGAATCCAGCGGGCAAGCCCAGCCTTGCATTTAACGAAGCGCTGGAAGCGATGGTCCGGCGCAACGGCATTACCAGCCATCACCTGACCATCAGCGACGAATCCAACCTAGCCTGCGCCTGTGTGGTGCTTGAAAAATGAATCCTTCCATGCCTCTCGGACCGGTAATGCTCGATGTCGCCGGCATACAACTGACTGCAGAGGACCGCAAGCGTTTGCTGCATCCGCTGGTCGGTGGCGTCATCCTGTTCAGCCGCAATTTCGAGTCCTGTCAGCAGTTGCAGCAACTGACTGCTGACATTCACTCGCTGCGCAGCCCAGCCCTTATTATTGCCGTTGATCACGAGGGCGGGCGTGTGCAACGCTTCCGCGAGGGATTCACCCGACTGCCGCCGATGCGGGAACTTGGCCTGATCTGGGACCGCGACCGTCGCCATGCTGCCGCGCTGGCACGTGAGGTCGGTTTTATACTCGCAGCCGAACTCCGGGTATACGGCGTTGACCTGTCGTTTGCGCCGGTGCTTGATGTCGACTACGGTAACAGCAGCGTAATCGGCGATCGTGCCTTCCACAGCAAGGCCGATGCGATCGCTGAACTGGCGACGGCCCTGATGCATGGTTTGCGTGATGGCGGCATGGCCGCGGTCGGCAAACATTTTCCCGGGCACGGCCATGTCAGCGCGGATTCTCACCATGAAGTGCCTGTGGATGAGCGTTCTTACGCGGACATTGAGATTGAGGATCTGGTGCCATTCCGCCGCCTGATCGACAACGGCATGGGCGGCATCATGCCGGCCCACGTGATTTATCCGAAAGTCGATCCTTCTCCGGCCGGTTTTTCCGAAAAATGGCTGAAGCGCATATTGCGTGCCGACCTTGGTTTTGATGGCGTGATTTTCAGTGATGACCTCAGCATGGAAGGCGCCAGCGTTGCAGGCAATGTAGTCTCGCGCGGTGAGGCAGCGTTGAAGGCTGGATGCGACATGGTACTGGTTTGCAACAACCCGCAATCTGCCGATGAATTGCTGGCCGGTCTGCATTACACGATGCCCGCAGTCAGTCTGGCGCGGCTCGCACGTCTACATGGTCGTGCGCATGCGGCAGATGCATTCAAGTTGCGCGAGGACCCGCGCTATGCATCTGCACTTCATGCGATAGCCGGTCTGGGTGCGCACAGCGGCGATCTGCCGTTTGCCTGAGTAATGCCGAAACGAACGCCAGCGGTCGGTCGCGAGCCGAGAGTCGAAACATTTTCAACGGCCTGCACGCGCTGTCCGCGGCTTTCTGCACATCTCGCCGCGGTGCGCGAGGATCACCCTGAATATCATGCACGGCCTGTTGCGCCGTTTGGAGACCGTAATCCCCGTTTGCTGATTGTCGGTCTGGCCCCAGGCATGCATGGCGCGAACCGGACCGGGCGGCCATTTACCGGCGACTATGCCGGCGTGTTGCTGTACGACACGCTGCACCGCTATGGTTTCGGCAGCCAGGCCGTGGCGATTACCGCCGATGACGGTCTGGTGCTGAAAGGCTGCCGGATTACCAACGCCGTCAAATGCCTGCCGCCGGAGAACAAGCCTTTGCCTGCCGAAATCCGTGAGTGCAACGGATTTTTGCGTGCCGAGCTGGAAGGTCTGGCATCGGGTACGGCGATACTGGCGCTGGGGACGGTTGCTCACCAGGCGGTATTGCGGGCTTTCGACCAGCGCATCGCCGACTTTCCGTTCCGGCACGGTGCAAGCCATAACATCGATAACGGTCGTGTTCGCCTGTTCGATAGCTATCACTGCAGCCGCTACAACACGAATACACGGCGACTGACTACAGAAATGTTCCAAGAGGTTTTTGCCGCCATCCGTCAATACACCGACCTGCTGGTAGCGACTGGCTGAGCATGACGGAACCATCGGAAATCGCCGCGGGCTTGCCCCATTTGCCGGGGGTTTACCGGATGATCGGCAAGGAGGGTGACGTCCTGTACGTCGGCAAGGCGCTTGATCTGCGCAAACGCGTCACTTCCTATTTTCAGCGCAGCGAGGCACTGTCACCGAGGATACGCTTGATGGTGGCGCAGATCGTCACCATCGACACCACGGTTACGCGGTCGGAGTCCGAGGCACTTCTGCTCGAGAACAATCTGATCAAGGCGCTGTCGCCGCGTTACAACATCCTGTTTCGAGATGACAAGTCATATCCCTATCTCATGCTGAGCGGGCATCGTTTTTCGCGGCTGGGATTTTTCCGAGGTAATCCGGACAAACAAAACCGCTATTTCGGTCCATTCCCGAATTCCGGCGCCGTTCGTGAAAGCATGCAATTGCTGCAAAAAGTATTTCGGCTCCGGACCTGCGAAGACAGTGTCTTCGAGCATCGCTCACGGCCTTGTCTCCTGCACCAAATCCGGCGCTGCACCGCGCCTTGTGTTGGCCTGATCGGAGATGCCGAATATGCCGATGACGTGCGCAGCGCAGAGATGTTCCTTGCCGGCGAAGAAAATGCGGTTTTCGACCGTTTGACGGAGCGTATGAATGTCGCTGCCACCGAAATGCGATACGAAGAAGCCGCGGTGTGCCGTGACCAGATCAGCGCCTTGCGCAAGGTCCGTGAGCGGCAATACGTCAGCAGCGATGCAGGGAGGGATGTCGATGTGATTGCCTGCGGTTTTGACGCCGGTGTCTGTTGCGTCAACCTGGTAATGATTCGCGGCGGGCTGCATCTGGGAGACCGCAATTTTTTTCCGCAGAACGCGGATGGAGTTGAACCGACCCAGATTATTGAGGCCTTTATTGCGCAGCACTACCTGCTGCATCCGGTCCCTCCGCAACTGGTTGCAGGCGAGGACATTGCGGTTGAGGGTCTTGAAAAGACGCTGTCCGAGCGAGCAGGGCGGAAGGTGCAAATTAGCGCCAACCCCATCGGTGAGCGCCGTGTCTGGCTGCAGATGGCAGCCAAAAATGCAGCTCTTGGCGCAGCCCAGCGCAATGCCCGCAAGTTGGATGATGCAGCGAAGCTGATAGCACTGCAGCGCGCGCTGGACCTGCCTGAAACAGTCCAGCGGATCGAGTGTTTCGACATCAGTCATACCCAGGGCGAGGCTACTGTGGCGTCCTGCGTGGTCTACGACAGGGGTTCCATGCAGAACGGCGAATACCGCCGGTTCAACATGAAGGATGTCACGCCGGGCGATGACTACGGGGCAATGCGCGAGGTGCTGACGCGTCGCTATCGCAAGGTGGTTTCCGGAGAGGGTAAGATGCCGGATCTGATCATGATTGACGGCGGTCAGGGACAGTTGGGGGTCGCCATCGAAGTAGCTGGCGAGTTAGGCCTGAATGTCCCGCTGCTCGGGGTGGCTAAAGGGGTGTCGCGCAAACCGGGAATGGAGCAATTGCTGATGGCAGGGCGTGAGGGTGCATTCCGGCTTCAGTCCGATGATCCCGGGCTGCACCTGATTCAGCAGATCCGTGACGAGGCGCATCGCTTCGCCATCGAAGGTCATCGCGCACGCAGGGCAAGAACACGTTCGGTTTCGACGCTGGAGGAGATCCCCGGTGTGGGGGCAAAGCGGCGCCAGCGGCTCATGGCGCGTTTCGGCGGTCTACGCGGCCTGATCGCCGCGAGTGCCGAAGAAATGGCGCAGGTGGAAGGTATTAGCAGGGAACTGGCCGAACGGATTTATGATGCGTTGCACTGAGCATATTGCACTGAAATGACTTTCAATCTTCCCATTCTGTTGACGTGGCTGCGGATCCTGATGATTCCGCTGTTTGCCGGCGTGTTTTATTTTGAGCAGGCCTGGTTGTCACATGCCACGCAGAATCTGGTGGCAACCGTTATTTTTACTGTCGCGGCGATCACAGACTGGCTGGACGGCTGGCTGGCGCGGCGGCTGAATCAGACTTCGGCCTTCGGCGCTTTTCTGGATCCGGTCGCCGACAAGCTGATGGTGGCTGCTGCGCTGATCATCCTGGTCCAGCTGGGCCGCGTTGATGCGGTGGTGGCGCTGATCATTATTGGGCGCGAGATTGCAATTTCGGCATTGCGCGAATGGATGGCCTCAATCGGACAAGGCAAGAGCGTCGCGGTGTCCATGGTCGGCAAGATCAAGACCGCGGCCCAGATGATCGCCATCCCGATGCTGCTTTACCACGATGCCATCGGCGCCTTTGATCCCCAGCGCTGGGGCACCTGGCTGATCTGGGTCGCGGCTTTGCTGACCCTGATTTCGATGGGGTATTACTTGAAAATGGCCTGGGCAGCCGCCCGAGGCCGGATATAGGGGTGGTTGCGGGATTTAGCCGGATTGGCTTATAATTCGCGGCTGCAAGTTGCAGGCAATGCGGGAATAGCTCAGTTGGTAGAGCGCAACCTTGCCAAGGTTGAGGTCGGGAGTTCGAGCCTCCTTTCCCGCTCCAAATTCTGGGGAAAACGGTTAAGACAATTTGCCGTTTTCCCCTTTCAGTTTCAGCGGCGCGGTAGCAAAGCGGTTATGCAGAGGATTGCAAATCCTTCCAGGGCGGTTCGACTCCGCCCCGCGCCTCCAAAATAACCGGCAGTCAGGCTGAAACATTGACGCCGGCTGTGATTCGGGCGAAACGGTTTCGCCAGCGAATTCCCGGGATTCCCCACACTTTATTTTTATATCCGTAGCCGTTGCTGCGGCTCTATGCTTTTCCGATTCATTTGAATGGAACAGCTATTGCATGCCTGTTCCGGTATTTACGAACACCGAGGTTTGAGCATGAAGCCGAATCGTTTCACATGGATTTACTTGCTGGTCTGTACCGTCGCAGGGATTCATCCGGCCTTGGGGCAAACCGTATCTACTGACGCTGTATTTCCGGCAAAAACGGTGCGTATTGTCGTGCCGATTGCACCAGGCGGGGGCGCAGATATTCAGGCACGCCTTTTCGGGAAAAAACTCGGTGAAAGCACCGGCCAATCCTTCATTGTCGACAACCGTCCAGGAGCGGGCGGTGTCGTGGGCGCAGAAGTGGTGGCGAAGTCACCGGCGGACGGTTACACCTTGCTATTCACTACTGCGCAACTCGCAGTCAATGCCAGCCTAAATAAAAACATGTCGCTGGATCCGGTGCGGGATCTCTTGCCGGTCTCCATCATTTCGACATCTCCGCTGGTGCTGTCCGTGCATCCGAGCATGCCGGTACGTAACGTCGGTGAATTCGTGGTGCTCGCGCGCAAGCGGGGCGGCGATCTGGTCGGCGGATCCAACGGTACCGGGACAACCAGCCACCTGGCGCTGGAGATGCTCAACCAGATTGCGAAGCTGAAACTCGTGCATGTGCCTTACAAGGGTGGTGTACCTTCAATGACTGCTTTGGTCGGCGGCGAAGTGGATTTCGGCTTTACTACGGTTCTGACCATCCAGCCTTTCATCAAGCTCGGCAAGGTGCGTCCTTTGGCGGTCACCACGCCGAAGCGTTCCACTTCACTGCCTGATCTGCCGACGATGAAGGCGACTTTCCCTGATTTCGAAATCGATAACTGGTATGCCTTCTTTGTACCAAGAGGCACGCCACGGGCCGTGATGAACCGGATCAACGAAGAAGCCCTCAAGGCGCTGAAATCGAAAGAAATCGCTGACTATCTGGTGCGCGACGGTGGGGAGCCGATCGGCAGTACGGTAGACGCTGCAGGGGCACATTTCCGCAAGGAGGCAGAAAAATTTGCGAAAGTTGTAACAGCGGGTAACTTGCGAGCGGATTGAGCTTCGCTTGACCGCTTTACAGGTTCGGTTATTCACTCATCAAAGCGGCTTGGTACCCGGGGCCGGAATCGAACCGGCACGCCTTGCGGCTTCGGATTTTAAGTCCGATGCGTCTACCAATTTCGCCACCCGGGCACGTGGCGCATTCTACTCCACGGAAATTTTGCACGTAACTTGTTGTAACGCCGGGGATGCCGGTGCGACAGGGGGAGCAGGGGACTGCTGGGCTATAATCGGTGTTAGTAGTGATTTTAACTTTTCTGATGGCAAGGCCTTTCGCCGTTCAAACAGCGACTGCGACACAGCGACACGATTAACATGATTGTTTTTGATCTCGGCTGCGACAATAACCACCGTTTCGAGGGCTGGTTTTCCTCAAGCACGGATTTTGAGCGCCAGCAAAAGGAAAACCAGCTGAGCTGTCCGCTCTGCGGCAGCCCGCATATCAACAGGCTGCTGACCGCTGCACGTCTGAATACTGGTCATGCTGCACAGCCTGAGCGCGAACCTTCTGAGTCGCCTGCAGCCAATGCCGCGCAATATGCCAACTTTGATGCGGCGCGCATGCTCAAGCTGATTTCCCATATCGTCGAGAGCACCGAGGATGTCGGGCGCTCTTTTCCCGAAGAGGCCCGTAAGATCCACTACAAGGAAGCGCCGGAACGGCAGATCCGTGGCACTGCTTCACCGCAGGAAGTCGATGCGTTACGCGATGAAGGTATTGATGTCATTCCGTTGCCGGTGCCGCCGCATCTGGGTGGAAAAACACATTAAGGTTTAGTTTGGTAAGTTAATGTTTTAAAAGGTTTTTCCAGTCTGTCGTGGTTGGCATCCTGTTTCGGGTAACACAAGCCCGCCCAGAACTGCCGGCGACTTGATCCGTATCAA
>CANHZX010000012.1 GCA_947465215.1 Betaproteobacteria bacterium
AAGATGAGATCCTTGATCAGCGGCGAATCCAGCATTATTTCAAATGCAGCAACCCGTCCCTTACCGGTTTCACGCGGCACCAGCCGCTGGGACAGAAAAGCACGCATATTCAGGGACAGATCCATCAGAAGTTGCTGCCGGCGATCATCGGGGAAGAAATTGATAATCCTGTCTAGGGATTGATTGGCGCTATTAGCATGGAGCGTGGCAAAACAGAGATGCCCCGTTTCCGCAAATGCAATGGCATGCTCCATGGTTTCGCGGTCACGGACTTCCCCGATCATGATGACGTCAGGCGCCTGCCGCAGCGTGTTCTTGAGCGCCACGTCCCATGACTCGGTATTGATACCCACTTCGCGCTGGGTGACGATGCAATTCCTGTGCTCGTGAACGAACTCAACCGGATCTTCGATCGTGATGATGTGACCGCGACTGTTCTCGTTACGGTACCCGATCATGGCCGCAAGACTCGTCGATTTTCCGGAACCAGTCCCCCCGACCACCATGACCAGACCCCGAGCCGACATCGCCACCTCCTTGAGTATCGGCGGCAGACCAAGTTCATCAATTGTCGGGATCCTGGTATTGATGGTTCGCAGCACGAGTCCGACACCATTCTGATCAAAGTATGCGCTGACGCGGAAGCGGCCGATACCGGCAGGGGCTATCGCAAAATTGCACTCCTTAGTACTTTCAAACAAGGCAAGCTGTTTGTCGCTCATCAGCGCGCGTGCGAATGCCTTAGCTTCCAAAACCGTAAACACATGCTCAACAATTGGCGTGACCTGCCCGTCGACCTTGATCGCCGGCGGAAAACCAACACTGATGAAAAGATCGGACGCCTTGCGGTCAACCATTGCACGAAGCATCTCCAGGATGACTTCGATCGGCTGTTTTCCGGATACGGTCATGGCGCCACCCCCGACTGGTCTTACCCCGCCTGCCTCTGCAGCCGGGGACCCGGATGCAGTACATCACGCGCATCTGGCGCGGATTTAACGTCTTAACGCGTAATGACTACCTTCTGGTAGAGACCGCCAAAAAAGCTGCGCTTTACAAGGGCAAACGGCTTAACAGCGGACGGGATCCAGCTTGCAATTTCACGCCGCCACAAATCCATCGCAAACGGCTCCAGCCAAGTGAGCACCGGCGTCATTAGGTAACGGAAGGGATTCATCCAGTGCGGCCGATGGTAATCGACAATAATCACCTTGCCGCCGGGCTTGACCACACGCAGCGCCTCGGCTACGGTTTCTGCGCGCACTGCTTCCGGCATTTCGTGTAGCAGAAAAAACAATACGACGTAATCGTATGTGGCATCGGCAAAAGCCAGATCGCCGGAATCCTGGTGATGAACCGCCACTCGCTGATGGCCATTGATCTTGCGCTTGAGGTTATCGATCTGCACAGGCGCGACGTCTGCTACGTCCAGAGTACCCTGAGGGCCAAGCTGGCGGGCAAGCATTTCAGTGAAGTCACCGTAGACGCAGGCCACCTGCAGCACCTTGCCGGCCACCGGTACATTCAATTCTCCGAACACCGAATCCCGTAACCGGTTGTAGTTGCCCCACAGAATCAGGTTGACCAGCCACTGCCGCTCAAACACGCGCACCGCATTGGGGTGCACATAGGCCCACCAGTAAGTCTGCTCGAGATAACGCGGCATCGGAACCGGCGCTTTGATCATCGGCGCGGGCACAGCGGCACCTTCCCCGTCGATACACCGGGCGGCGACTGCTTTCGTCATCTCAAATCCTTAAGAGGAAATAACCCGTGGCCGCAGTACCTGTCGCCGCCGCCAGATACACGGCCACAGCAACCAGACCATCTGCACGTACACCAAAATCATGGAGCGTGACCCGCAGCCGGTGCGCTGCATGCCACAACATCAGGAAGAGTATACCGAAGACCACCAGCCCGCCGAACCAATGGCCGGCAAAGGCACGAAGATTGTCATAAGACAACAGCACCGGCATGACGCCGAAGGCCGGCAACAGCGTCAGCAGCAGCAGCGCCGGCGTCAGGAAAGCCGTCACCGTACCACCGGCAGCGAACAGCCCCCAGACAATCGGCTTGTTGGATTTGGCCATGTCAGAACACTCCCGCAAGAAATAGCACAGCAACTGACGCCACCACCCATCCGGCGTAATGCGCACCGATAATCACCGCACCGGGCAGGAAATTCTCGCCGATCAGCACCGGCATCGCCTTCGGCGTGACATTGAACCAGGACGTTGAGTGATAAACTGCAAAGGCCAGGATCAGCAGCTGCAGCACCACGCCGGCTGGTGAAGTCAGGTTAACCAGAAAACCCTCCCAGGCCTCGCGCCCATCGGACAGGCGCATTAAGGCCACGATCAGGAGCAGCGCATGCAGGCCGATGAATACGCAGGTGACCTCGCGCGCCATGTAACGCAGGTAACGCGGGCTGCGGAAAAACCAGCCGTAGCGGGAGACTTCACGCACATAGGGTTTGCCGTGGGCACTCATTTTTTGCTCCCGGGCAGCAGGTGTTCCTGATACCAGTCGACCGTGCTCTTGATCTTGACCTGCTGCAGCGCACCCGCCGGATCGACATGCTCCGGACAGACCTCCGAACAGGCGCCGACGAAGGAACACTCCCAGACGCCTTCATTCGAGGCGATTTCCTGCTGCCGCTCTTCACGGCCGCCATCGCGTGAGTCCTCGTTGTATCGATGGGCCAGCGAAATGGCCGCCGGACCGATAAATTTCGGCACCAGACCGTATTCCGGACAGGCCGCGTAACAGAGCATGCAGTTGATGCACAGCGTGTACTGCTTGTAACGCTTCAACTCAGCCGGCGACTGCTTGAATTCCCCGGCCTCAACCAGCTTATCTTCCTTGGGGATCAGATAGGGCTTGACGCGTTTGAGCTTGGTCACGAAATCGTCAATCACCGTCACCAGATCGCGCTGGATCGGAAAATGCGCCAGCGGCTCGACGCGGATCACGCCCTCGTATTCGCGCAGGAAAGCCTTGCAGGCCAGCTTGGGTTCACCATTGATCATCATGCCGCAGCTGCCACAGACAGCCATATGACAGGACCAACGGTAGCTCAGCGTCGGATCAATGGCTTCCTTGACATGATTGAGTGCATCAAGAACAACCCATTCATTCATGCACGGCACGCTGTAACGCTGGAAGCGCGGCTCGCTGTCCGTTTCCGGGTTGAAGCGCAGCACCTCGAGTTCGACGATGCGTTCGCTCATTTCTGCTCTCCCGCATTCTTATCGCCCGCGTTTTTCTCTCCTGAGTAATCGCGCACACCTGGCGGCGAGCGCGTGATCACCACATCGGAATAGCCGATCTCGGGCGGCTGCCCGCCGCGATATCGCGCGAGCGAGTGACGCAGATACTTCTGATCATCACGCGCAGTGAAATCCAGCCGCTGGTGAGCGCCGCGCGACTCCCGTCGCTCCAGCGCACTGACCGTCACTGCTTCTGCACAATCCAGCATCGCGCCCAGCTCCAGCGCCTGCAGCAGATCGGTGTTGTAGACATTGGTCTTGTCATGCAGCTCGATTCCGGCATAACGCCGGCGCAGTGCCGACAGCGTCGCGCAGGCATTTTCCAGGCCTTCACCGCTGCGGTAAATGCCGGCATGCTCTTCCATTGTCGCCATCATTTCCTTTCGCACGCCGGCAATGGTCTCCGTGCCGCCGGTGCGATTGAACAGTTCGCGCAAGCGAGCCTGCGCGGCATTCGCGCCCGCATTCACTGCCGCCTCGTTCGCCGCACTGGCACCGCGATCCAGATGTTCCAGCGCGCTCAATGCCGCGCGCCGCCCGAACACCAGCAGCTCTGTCAGTGAATTCGAACCCAGACGGTTGGCGCCGTTGATGCTAACGCAGGCGCACTCGCCGGCCGCATACAATCCTTTCAGCGAGGTTGCCGCTTTGATGTCAGTATCGATACCGCCCATCATGTAATGCACCACCGGCCGCACCGGCACCGGATCGGTCACCGGATCAACACCGAGATAACTCGTCGCCATGTCGCGTACCAGTGGCAGGCGCTCGTTGATTTTTTTCTCACCGAGATGACGCAGGTCGAGCATCATGCAGTCGCCCCAGCGCGTCGGCACCATATTGCCCTTCTTCTGTTCATGCCAGAACGCCTGGCTCACGCGGTCGCGCGGCCCCAGCTCCATGGTCTTCAACACCGGCTGACCAACCGGCGTTTCCGGCCCCATGCCGTAGTCCTGCAAAAAGCGGCGGCCGTTTTTGTTAACCAGGATGCCGCCTTCACCTCGGCAGGCTTCGGTCAGCAGTGTTCCAGTATTCGGCAGACCCGTCGGGTGATACTGCACAAACTCCATATCCTTCAGCGCCACACCGGCACGATAGGCCAGCGCCATGCCGTCGCCGGTCTTGATCGCGCCATTGGTGGTGAACGGGAACATGCGTCCCGCACCACCGCTGGCAATGATCACTGCATTGGCACGGAAAAACCTCATCTGCCCGCTGCGCATTTCGATCGCCGTGAAGCCGCGGCAATGACCGTCTTCCACGACAAGGTCGGTCACGTAATACTCGTCAAAGCGCTGGATCGACGGAAACTTCAGCGAAGTCTGGAAAAGCGTATGCAGAATATGAAAACCGGATTTGTCGGCGGCAAACCAGGTGCGCTGTTTTTTCATGCCGCCGAAAGGACGCACCGCCACCGAACCATTGGCCTCGCGACTCCAAGGACAACCCCAGTGCTCCAGTTGCAAGAGCTCAAGGGGCGCTTCCCGGATGAAATAGTCCACCGCATCCTGGTCCGACAGCCAGTCGCCACCACCGACCGTATCGTGGAAATGGTGATCCATACTGTCATCGGACTTGATCACACCGGCAGCGCCGCCTTCGGCAGCGCAGGTATGACTGCGCATCGGGTAAACCTTGGACACCAAAGCAATTTTGAGTTTCGGCCGCGTTTCCGCCAGCGCGATCGCCGCACGGATTCCGGCACCCCCGGCCCCCAGAACGGCAACATCAATTGTTATTGTTTCCAAGCGGTCCGTCCCCCGGTTGTGACGACCCAAAACCACAGGCCGCAGATCCATGATTGCCGTAGGTTACGCGGAGCCATTCCGGGCAGGTTTGACTTAGATTAAGTATTGGTCAGTGCCGTCGCCACCCTCCGGCACCGCTATACTTCAGGGTTGCCGCCCGCCCCAGAGCCGGCGCAGACCACATCATTCACGGAAAGACCATCAGACATGAGTTCAGCACCGATACGATTGGGATTACTGGGTTTCGGCGAAGCGGCCGTCCGCCTGGCCAAGGATTTTTCGCAGAACGGCTTCAATGACATCGTCGCCTACAGCCGCAGTGGCGCCAAAGCGCAGCCGGGCGACCCCGTTTACCAGCGCGCAGAAGCGGCGGGCGTTAAACTGGTCAAAAGCGTCGGCACGCTGGCAAAACAATCCGACATCATCCTCGTGCTGACCCCCGGCAAGTCCGCGCTGCCGGCGCTGAAAAAAATCCTTAAATACCTGCGCCCCGACCATCTCTATGTCGATGCAAGCAGCAACTCGGCACACAACATGGAACAGGCCGCCGCACTGATCGGCAATGCCGCCAAGTTCGTCGACTCGTCGATCATGGGCCCGGTGGATATCATGGGCCTCAAAGTGCCTTTCGTTGCCAGCGGACCGAATGCCGCCGAATTCCGCGACCGCATGACACCGCACGGCATGGTCATCACAGTCGTCGGCAGCAATCCGGGCGATGCCAGCGCGATGAAACTGATCCGCAGCGTGCTGATGAAGGGTCTCGCGATGCTGCTGCTCGAAACAATGGAAGCTGCGCACCGCCGCAACATTCTCGACGCGGTGATCGAGGATTCTTCGGTGACCTTCAACGAAATCCCCTTCCAGAAAATCATCCGGCGTTATATCGGCGGCACCGCAGTGCACTGCGAGCGGCGCATCCATGAAATGAAGGAATGCCTGGAGCTTCTGCAGGACATGGGTTCGACCGACCGCGCCACCAAAAGCACCATCGCCATGCTGCGCGACATGGTAAAAATGGACATGCCAAAGAAATTCACCAAAGAGCCCGAGACCATTCATCCGGTCATCGACGCACTGATCGCCGCGCGCGACAGCGCCAAATAAGCGCCATGCAACGCTGATGGCACACACCCACGCCCACGACCATCACGGCCATGAACATGGCCACGGCGGTAACGGGCATGGCCGCGCCTTTGCCATCGGCATCGCGCTGAACCTCGGCTTTGTCGCCATCGAAGTCTGGTACGGCCTGCAGACCGGCTCACTGGCCCTGCTCGCCGACGCCGCGCACAACCTCGGCGATGTCGGCGGTCTGCTGCTGGCATGGATGGCTTATGCCGCAACAAAGCTCAAACCCAGCGAACACAAGACCTACGGCTGGCAGCGCGGCTCGATCCTCGCCAGTTTCATCAACGCCGCAATCCTGCTGGTCGCGATGGGCTCACTGGGCTGGGAAGCCATCCAGCGCCTCCAGGATCCGGCACCGATTGCCGCCGGCACAGTGATGATCGTCGCCGCTGTCGGCGTGCTGATCAATGCACTGACCGCGGCACTATTCATGTCCGGCGGCAAAACCGATATGAATATCCGCGGTGCCTTCCTGCACATGGCCGCCGACGCATTGGTGTCCCTCGGCGTCATCATCGCCGGGGCACTGTACCTGTGGCAGGGCTGGGACTGGATCGATCCGCTGACCGGCATCATCATCGCGCTCGTCGTGATCTTCGGTACCTGGTCGTTGTTTCGCCAGTCGCTGCACCTGCTGTTCGACGGCGTGCCCGAACACATCCGTATTCCTGAAGTACGCCAAGCACTCAGCGCCATCACCGGTGTCGCCTCGGTGCATGACCTGCATGTCTGGGCGATGAGCACCTCGGAGCCGGCACTCACCGCCCATCTGGTGGTGCGCGAAGAACGCTCCGGTGACGGCATCCTGCGCGATGCGCAGGTGGTTCTGCATGAACGTTTCGGCATCCACCACATCACCCTTCAGCTGGAAGCTGAACCCTGCGCAGATCACTGCGCGGCCGACAAATACTGACAACCGAAAACTGCTGAGCCGGCACGATGCCCCCCGATGTCATGCTTGCCGTGCTGCTCGGAGCCCTGCTCCACGCCAGCTGGAACGCACTGATCCGCGGCAGCACTGACCGCACGCTGGATACTGTAATGGTGGTCGCGGGCGCCGCCGTGATCGCCGCCGTCGCATTGCCTTTTACGCCCACGCCTTCCGCTGCGAGTTGGCCCTATCTGATCGCCTCCGGACTGATCCATGTGGTGTATTTCATGCTCGTTGCATTGTCCTACCGCCACGGCGAACTGAGTTTTGCCTACCCGATCATGCGCGGCTCCGCACCGGTCGTTTCGGCCATCGCAGCCGCACTGTTGCTCGCGGAATCACCCCCCACCGGCGGCTGGCTGGGCGTGCTGCTGATCAGTGGCGGCGTCATGCTGCTCGCCGGCGACTCTTGGCGCAGTGGCGCCTTCCAGGGCCGCGCCGCGATATTCGCACTTGCGACAGCGGCCAGCATCGTGGTCTATACGCTGGTGGACGGTGTCGGCGCGCGACTGTCGGGTCATGCAGCCGCCTATACTGGATGGGTATTCGTGCTGACCGCCGTCCCGCTGGTGATGATTTTTCTCGTGCGCGACGGCGCATCAACCCGCGCCTACTGCCGGCAACACTGGCGCCGCGGCCTGTTCGGCGGCGTCTGCACGCTGGGGGCTTACGGACTGGCGCTGTGGGCAATGACCCGGGCGCCGATCGCACTGGTGGCGGCGCTGCGCGAAACCTCGGTGATATTCGGCGCCCTGCTCGCGGTCTTACTGCTCGGTGAACGCCTAAGCCGCACGCGCTGGGCCGCAATTGCCATCGTCACCGCCGGCGCCATCGCGATCAAACTCGTGTAATAGTGCACTGACACTGAACCTTACTTGCGATTACAGTGTCTTATTGGCATCACCAACCGGAAGGCCTTTAAATGACCCGCAACTTGACCCGCACCTTTGATTCCGTCGCTATCCGCAGATGGATGCTTGCGTCACTTCTGTTGCTGGGCATGATTGCCGCTATACCGCAGGCGCGGGCGCAGATGAGCGGCACCTTTGGCACCGACATCGTGATCATCGAATCCGCGCTTTCGGCCACAATGACTGCAGCCGGCAACAACGATGTCGCTGGCACCCGCGTCAACATGGAAGAGCTCTACCGCCAGTGGCGTCAGTTCCGCCAGAAGAATATCGACGCCCGTCCGAAAGATCCGCAGTTCGCTCCAAACATGCTCAAGGCCGAAGAAAGCCTTTTTGCAGCGTCCAAGCTGGTCGATCAGGAAAAACCGGCTGCCGCGCGCGCCGAACTGGAAAACGCACAGACCCTGATCCGCAATCTGCGGCCGCAAGCCGAAGCGAAGTAAGGCGCTGGGGCAGCATTAACTGACACAGTCTCAGTTGTTGTGGTTTTTGTTCGCCTGCACCGGCAGCGAATAGCCGGTGCGCATCATGAACACATCAAAAGCCAGCGCCCAGATCGACCGACCTGCCGGCGACACAAACAGATTGTGGCCATCGCGACCAAAAGGCGGCTGCATCACCAGCGTGCCCGGCGCACCCGCGGACTCAAAGGCAAGAAACCAGTTGTTCACGTGCTCGGGGCCGAAATACCGGTCGTTCTCGGCGTAATGCCATAACACCGGCACACGAATGGACTGCGCATAACGGCTGATCGTACTCCGCATGTTCTCGGTATTACAGGGGTCACCAGGACGTGAATCAGGCCGACCGCCACGACCGCCGGCAAAATTGGCTACCGCCACCACGCCGGGCGGCCGCTTGCTGGCCGCTGCGATGGCAGCAAAACCGCCAGCCGACTGCCCGACCAGCACGATCTGATTCCGATCGACCCACGGCTGCTGCACCGCGTAATTGACTGCGGCAATAACATCCATCGCCGCCTGCTCACCCGCCGCAAAATAATCCGGTGCATTACAAGCGCCGTAATTCTCCGCCCATTTGCCGCCCGTCATGCCGTAACCGCGCCGCATCGGCACCACCACGGCATACCCGCGGATAATGAATTCCTGAATGATGTTGAGCACGCGCCAGCGCCCCATTTTCTCGCGCTCGGCAGCCGTCGCGGGACTGCCGTGATTGAGAACGATCAGCGGAAACGGCCCCTCGCCCTGTGGACGGTAAGTGGTTGCCGCGAGCATCGGCCAGCGCGCTTCGGACGGTAGCGGAATGCGCACAAACTCTTCGCGCAGCGAGAGATCAAATTCATTGAGATGCCCAGAGGCACCGCAGGTCGCGGCGAGGCACAGCAATACGGCCGCCATCAGATTGCGCCAGCCTGTCATTCCGCACCAGCGCAGCATCATGGTCACACCCCCATGAATCAACCGTCGTCGGAAAGCCGCATGCCCAGTGCAGCCGCCTGTCGCGCCTCGAAAGCCTTGCGCGCGGCATCGTGCTGCTGACCTATGATACCCCCGCGCACGGTGCGTGCGCCGACGGAATTAAACAACACGCGCCAGCTCTCCGGTAGACGGTCGCCATCGGCCGGGGCCAGCCACAGCCGGAACAGCAGCCGTTTTTGCGCCGGGTCGTCGTAATCCCTGAAATCGGTGCGGGAATGCAGCGTGACATGACTGTTGATGATCTGCAGATCGCCAGGCTGCAGCCACATCGAATGCGCGAGGTCGGGACGGCGCACCAGCGCGTCGAAGGCCTCGAGCGCATCCCATTGCTTTTTCGAGAGCTGCGGAACGCCTTCGATCTTCTGCGCCGAAGTCACCCGATTGCGGTTCCATTTGCTACACAGCCGGCCGTCCACCGCATCAAAAATCGGATGCGGGTAGGACGGCGCCTCGTCCGGCGCCTGCTCGCCCTGACGGCTGAAGTGAATAGGCTCATGCAGCAGGTCAGCAAGATCCGGGTTTTCACGCCGCATCGCATGGTATGCCGCCACCGAACTGGTGGTGATGCTCATGCCGCCCTCCGCCGCACGGTTGTAGCAGCTGAGCACAACCACATCGGTGGAGTCAGTATGAAAATCCAGTTCGGCATTGGTGTTGTAGCCGCGGCCGGTACCGGTGCGGTAGGTATTGCCTGCATCACGCACCGCGGAAATGTAATGGCTCGCCTTGCCCTGTGGCCGACCGACGCCGAAATGCAGACCAATACCCCAGGTCAGCAGTTCGAAATCCTTTTCATCGAGACCTTCGCGCGGCAGTCCGCGCACCAGCGCAACACCACAACCGCGCTGCATTTCGTTAAAGGCCTCCTTCAGCACCGGATAAGCACTGCCGAGATCGAAATCATCGCGCGAATAATCAAAATGCGATTTGTCGCGGTCGAGCGCCTTGGTCAGCGCCGCCACCAGATCGCAGCGCGCACGGTCATCCAGCGTAAAAACCCAGCGCCGGTCGGCTTCGAATTCCGCTGCGGTCCATGCAGCCGGTGTGTCATTCAATTGAAAGGCCATGGGAGAATCCGGGAATCGGCTTCAAAAATGAAGTGGAAAAACAAAGGGCGCAGCGTCAACGACGATGCGCCCGTCATGCATGAAACGGTATCAGGCGATCTGCGCCATCTGAAATTCACTCTTGCTCGCCGAACAATCGGGGCAATACCAGGTTTCCGGCACGTCTTCCCACAACGTACCCGGCGCAACACCTTCGTCCGGCATTCCCTTGGCTTCGTCGTACACAAAGGCGCACAGCATGCACTGCCAGACACGGGTGCCCGGCGCGTTGTTCGCGGTCTGCGGTTTCGCGGGCACCGGCTGTGCACCCGCACCAACGCGAGGGAAATTCAGCACCAGTACATCCAGACCTTCCGCACCGGCGGCCAGTTCCAGACGGCCTTCTTCAGGTTTCACAAAAGCCACGGTCAGCGCCTTGTATTCCTTGCCCTGATACAACAGGCTGCCTCGCACCACAATCAGGTACTGCCCGTTGCTGTCCGAAGGGTCCGGCGCCATCGACTTGGCATTCGGCGCCACGCTCATCGAAAAACTCGACAGGCCCTGCTCATCCTTGATCTCGCTGAAGGCATGCAGCGCCGCACCGGAGTTCACCGCCTCGAACTTCGGCGCTTCGGTGACCTGAAAGGGATGACGGTTGTTGACCGCATCGAGCTTGGCGCGATTTTCCGGATCATCCAGATACTGCGCACCGCCGTCCTTCACGGCGCGCAGCGTCAGAAAACCCATGCCCTCGCCGAACAGGATCGGGCCATAAGGCGTGTGGGCGCGCGAATAATGCACGGCGTTGACGGTCAGCTGATGTTTGCCCATCAGACCGTCGCCGCTGACGATGACCTGATACTGGTCGTAGTCATGGAAGTGCGGCTTGATCACGCGGCCCGGCGTGCCTTCGACGAGGAAGGCCTGCGGCGTGGCCGCATTCTCCGGATCGGGATCGATGAAATTGGTCCGCCATGCGGTCCCTGTAGGAACCTGGCGTTCTTTGCGGGTTGCCTTGGCGTCTTCGTAAGCAGTGATCTGGGGCATGGTGTTCTCTGTGTAAAACCGTGGAGCCCCGATTATAGGCGCGCCGGCCGCAGCAGTGTCAGCACACCCTCAGCATATGGACTGGATTTGTCCAGCCCCTGCGCCCTTACTGCATCTTCGGCGGGAAATGCTGATACCAGAAGCCGTAAGCCCAGCAGGCCACACAGAACGACAGTGCCCATTCCATCGCCGAGAATACGATCAGCACCGCGCAGGGCACAACCCACAATCCACTGCCGGAGAAGTACAAGACCATCGACACTGTGCTGGCGACGAACAGGATCTTGTTGGCGAACATCTTGGCTCCGGCATTTTCCTTTTTGCCGCCCCATTGCCGGGATTCGGCAATTTTTTTCCAGAGTAGATGCGCCGGGCAGCGGTGGTGACCGATGAAGCCGCGGATAAAACCCTGGGTCACCAGCAACAGCATCACCCAGGGTGCAACGAGCAGCGCTATTCCGCTCAGCACAAACGTCATGAACGCTTCCCAACGGATTACATTGGACCAGACCTGAGGAACATCGAACCTCAACATGATTTATTCCTTTGATTTTAAATGGTATTTAAAACCTGCCTTCAAACTGCATTCACTGGAATACGCAAATAGGACACGCCGTTGTCATCGGGCGGCGGCATTTGCCCGCCACGCACATTGATCTGGATTGACGGCAGGATCAGAGTCGGCACTTCCAGCGTTGCATCGCGCGCTTTGCGCATACGGACGAATTCATCCTCACCGATACCGTCACGTACATGAATGTTGCTTGCACGCTGCTCGCCGACAGTGGTTTTCCACTGCGCCTGCCGTGAAGCCGGCGGATAGTCATGACACACGTAAATCGCAGTCTGTGAAGGCAGATCGAGCAACCGCCGGATCGACTGATACAACTGGCGCGCATCACCACCGGGAAAATCTGCGCGCGCCGTGCCGACATCCGGCATGAACAGTGTGTCGCCGACAAACACTGCATCGCCGATCAGATAAGCCATGTCAGCCGGCGTATGCCCCGGCACCAACAACGCTTTTGCTTCCAGATTGCCGATGCAGAACACCTCGCCATCCGCGAACAGATGATCGAATTGGCTGCCGTCCGGCAGGAAGCTGCGTTCCAGATTGAACAGTTTCTTGAACACCGCCTGCACATCGCGGATATGCGCGCCGATGGCGATGCGCCCGCCCGCCTGCTTCTGGATATGGCGGGCACCGGAGATGTGGTCGGCATGGGCATGCGTTTCAATTATCCAATCCACCTGCAGGCCCTGTTGCCGGATGAAATCAAGCACCCGGTCGGCGGAATCAGTGGTGGTGCGACCCGACTTGAAATCAAAGTCGAGCACCGGGTCAATCACCGCGGCCCGGGAAGTCGCAGGGTCCGCCACCACATAACTCACCGTGTAGGTTTTCGGATCGAAAAACGCCTGAATGTGTGCAGTCATATTTGCCACTTTCTCAATAATCTATTTTCTTATATTATATTTTATGGTATATTATTGTCAACTAATATTTAAAGATCCAAAATCCAAAGAACCATGGCCAAAACGATCATCGACCCCGAAGCACTGCGCGGCGCAGCGCAGGAAGCTATCGGCGCACTCAAGGTGCTCGCCAACCGCGAGCGCCTGTTGCTGCTCTGCCAGATCGCCAAGGGCAGGAGTTGCGTCAGCGAACTCGAGGAAGCTCTCGACATCCACCAGCCGACACTTTCGCAACAACTCGGCGTATTGCGCCGCGACGGCGTCGTCGATACCGAACGCGACGGCAAGAACATCTACTACACCATCCATGATTCGCGGATGGTGGACATTCTGGAAACGCTACACCGGATTTATTGCCCACAGAAGCAGGATAAAAAAATGGAAAACCGCTGATGTCGATCGACTGGAGCGCCTTCACCCCGTGGTCATCGCTGGCCGGCGGACTGCTGATCGGCATCGCCGCGGCGACACTCGCCCTGTTCAATGGCAGGATCGCCGGCATCAGCGGGATCATCGGCGGCCTGCTGCGCCTACCCAAGGGTGACAGCGGCTGGCGCGCCGCATTCGTGATCGGGTTGATCGGTGCGCCGTTGCTTTATGCACTGGCCTTTACGCTCCCCCGCCCTGAAATCAACGCCGGTTACGGCAGCCTGATTCTCGCCGGCCTGATGGTCGGCATCGGCACCCGCTATGGTGCGGGCTGCACCAGCGGACACGGCGTCTGCGGACTGTCCCGCCTGTCGCCCCGCTCGGCGGTCGCTACACTGGCCTTCATGGGCGCGGGTTTTGTCACGGTTTATCTCCTGCGCCACCTGATCGCAAACTGAGGCCCTAATGACCCTGCTCACCGCACTGCTCTCGGGATTGATCTTCGGCTTGGGCCTGATCCTCTCCGGCATGGTCAACCCGGCCAAGGTAATGGGCTTCCTTGATCTCGCCGGCGCCTGGGATCCATCCCTTGCCTTCGTCATGGGCGGCGCCATCCTCGTCGGCCTGGTCGCTTTTTTCATCGCCTACCGGCGTACCCTGTCCTTTCTCGGCGGCAACATGCATTTGCCAAATGCGGGCGCCATCGACCGTCGGCTGGTGGGCGGCAGCCTGCTGTTCGGCGCCGGCTGGGGCATTGCCGGCCTCTGCCCCGGGCCTGCACTGGTGGCGATCGGCATGGGTGAAACCAAAGCGCTGGTATTTGCCGGCGCGATGCTCGCCGGCATGGTGATTTTCGAACTGCTTGAACACGGCATGCCGGCGGGCAAGCTGCCCCGCGCGCAGTGGAGATAACTTCGATGAACAATCTGTCTATCTGGCTCGCCGTAATCACCACGGTTACCATGCTGCTGATTTACGAAATTGCCCAGTTCGTGCTGAGCAGGCGAAAGCCGGCCGCTATTACCAGAACAGCCCACGCCCATCTGCGCGAGCAATGGCTTGAGGCCATCTCCAAGCAACCCAATTCTGAAATCCTCGCCGTCCAGGCACTCCGCAACTCACTGATGTCGGCCACGATGATGGCTTCAACAGCGGTGCTCGGACTGATGGGCACCGTCACGCTGGCGGCGCCATCACTGCATGACACATTCAGCCAGACCGCTACCGGCCTGCCGCAGCTCACGCCCAAAATGGCACTGGAGCTCGTGCTACTGGCCCTGCTGTTTGCGTCACTGATTGCATCGGCGATGTCGATTCGTTACTACAGCCACGTCAGTTTCATCAGCTCGATCCCTGTCGGCTCCCACGAGCGCCAGCGCTGGATGCCCGTCGGCCTCGTCTACGTGCGTCGCGCCGGCATCATGTACAGCTGGGCTTTGCGCCACCTGATCCTCGTCGCACCGCTGCTCGCCAGCCTGTTGCATCCGTTGGCGGGGCCGCTGGTCTCGGCGGTGGTCGTTGCGCTGCTCTATACGATGGATCGTTTCGACCAGAAACTGCAGCAGTAATCCGGCGTAAAGCCCTCAGACTGCCGGCGGGATGACAATCAACGAATCATCCCGATTACCCCACTCGCCCCAAGCCGACACGTAATTGCGCACATCCGGATAACCCAGCGACTTCAGCGCAATAAAGGTGCTCGCCGAGCGGTAACCGCCGTGGCACACCGGAATCACGATCTTGTCCGGCGTGACCCCACGCGATTCATAAAGCTCACGGATTTCATCCAGATTGCGAAAAGCGCCCTGCGCATCCAGATGCTCGCGCCAAAAAATATGCACTGCGCCAGGAATCGTGCCGACACGCCGCGCGCGTTTTTCAGTACCGCGGTATTCGCCCTCGCGGCGCACATCAACGATGACGTAAGCAGGATTGTTGATCGCCTTGTGCACATCAAAACGCGTCGCCAGCAGATCCATGTTCAACGTACCGCGAAACGGTGGCGGTGTCGGCGGCGCAGCGGTCGGGTCCATCGGTGGCGGCGCCTCGGTCAGCCGCACCAGCCTCTGCCCTGCCTCCGTCCACGCATGGGTGCCGCCATCGAGAATGCGTACATCCTTGTGCCCCAGCACCGCAAGCAGCCACACCGCCCGCGCCGCGCGCTCACCGGACTCGTGGTCATAAACCACCACCGGTCGGTCGTCACGCACGCCGCGCGAACCGTAGAGCACCCGAAAAATCGCGAGAAAAGAATTCAGCGGCGCTTCGGAGGAATCGTTGAGACTGACGCCGTAGATATCGACATGCGTGCTGCCGGCGATGTGACCTACGGCGAAGTCTTCAGCGGAACGGAGATCCACCAGCGTGACGTCGGACAGGCGGGCAGCCAGCTCAGGAACAGTAATCAGATAACGACGATCTTGAAAGTAATTATTATTCATAAATTAAACCTTATCGCGATTCCTAAAAAGTTTCTCGACTACCTGACCGCATCCAGCCTGAACACCACCCCATCCCGCTCGTCCGTCAGCAAATAAACCAAGCCATCCTGCCCTACCCGCACATCGCGGATGCGCCCGATCTGCCCCTTGAGCAGCCGCTCCTCACGCACCACCTTCTCGCCATTCAATTCCAGCCGCACCAGCATTTCATCCTTCAGCGCACCAACCAGCAGATTACCCTTCCAGTTTGGAAATTTATCGCCGGCGTAGAAAGCCATTCCCGACGGTGCAATCGACGGCACCCAATAATGCAGCGGCTGTTCCATCCCGGCCTTTGAATTGCCCTCGCCGATCTTCGTACCGATACCGTAATTGACGCCGTAGGTGATCACCGGCCAGCCGTAGTTGCGCCCGGCGCGCATCACGTTGATTTCATCGCCGCCCTGCGGGCCGTGTTCATGGGTCCACAACTCACCCGTCTGCGGATGCAGTGCTGCGCCCTGCATATTGCGGTTGCCCAGCGTGAACTTCTCCGGTTTCGCACCGTCGCGATTGACGAAAGGATTGTCGGTGGGCACGCGGCCGTCGTCGTGCACGCGGATCACCGAACCGGCGTGATCATCAAGCTTTTGCGCGCGCGGCTTGTCACCACGGTCGCCGAGGGTCAGATAGATCATTCCTTTGCCGTCAAACACGATGCGTCCGCCGAAATGCTGGCCGGTGCGGGTTTTCGGTTCCATGCTGAATAGGACCTGCACGCTGGACATGCGATAACCGTCGAGTTTGCCGCGCGCCAGTGTGGTGCCCCAGCCACCAGGGCCCGGGGCGTTGTAGGCCCAGTAGATCCAGCCGTTCTGTGCGTATTGCGGGTGGATCGCCACATCAAACAGGCCGCCCTGACCGCTGGCGACGATCTCGGGCAGGCCTTCGACCGATTTTGGATCGAGCTGAAAATCCTTGCTGACAATGCGCAGCCGCCCTGCGCGTTCAGTCACCAGCATCCGGCCGTCGGGCAGGAAGGCCATCGACCACGGGCTCTGCAGGCCGCGCACCAGCGTCACCACACGGAAGGCGTGTTTCTCGGATTGAACGGTTTGCGCAAAAGCCGGCGCAGTAACGACGGCAACAAGACATATCAGGGTCAGCAGTCTGCGCAAAGGGGATTTCCGAGGGAAACGTCAGGGGGGGCGTTTATAATAGCGCCCTTTTCAGAAGTAACACCTGATGCACCCAGAAAAGCTGCCCGCACCCGGGCAGCGCACCAGCACCGCCCTGCTCCACGGTTCCAGCGACGCCCCCCTGTTGGCCGAACTGGCGGCCCGCGCTCGTCCGCTGCTGGTGCTGACAGAGTCGGCATGGCAGGCGCAGCGCCTGCTGCAGGAGATTCCGTTCTTTGCACCGCAGTTACGGGTGCACATGCTGCCGGACTGGGAAACGCTGCCTTACGATCACTTCTCGCCGCACCATGATCTGGTGTCGGAACGACTGGCGACGCTGTGCCAGATGGTGCGCGGCGATTTTGACATCACACTGGTGCCGGTGACCACGGCGCTGTACCGCATGGCGCCGGTGGACTTCATCACCGCTAACACCTTCTATTTCCGTCAGGGCGCGAAACTCGGGGCCGATGCACTGCGCCACCAGCTGACACTCGCCGGATACAACCATGTCACCCAGGTCGTCGCGCCGGGGGAATACAGTTTCCGCGGCGGATTGATTGATCTGTATCCGATGGGTAGCCCGCTGCCCTACCGCATCGATCTCTTCGATGAGACCATCGATTCGATCCGCAGCTTTGACGTCGACAGCCAGCGTTCAATCATGAAGGTGCCGGAAGTGCGCCTGCTGCCGGCGCGTGAATTCCCGATGGATGAAGAAGCGCGCACCGCTTTCCGCCAGCGCTTCCGAGAGCGTTTTGAAGGTGACCCATCCCGCAGTCAGGTCTACAAGGATGTTTCCAAGGGCATTCCCACTGCGGGCATCGAGTATTACCTGCCGGTGTTTTTCGACAGCACGGCGCTGGTCACCGATTACCTGCCGAAAGAAACCACGATCTGCCTGCGCCCCGGCATCACCGAGGCCATCGACGAATTCTGGGCCGACACCCGCGGCCGCCATGCCATGGTGCGCGGCGATCTCGCCAATCCGGTGCTGCCCCCGCAGGAACTGTTCCTCACCGAAGACGCCTTCTTCGGCGCGATCAAGCCTTTCCCGCGCATTGATCTCGCGGCAATTGCACCGGCGTTTGTCGGCTCGCCGGCGGCCGAGCTGGAATTCAAAAATAAAAACAATGATTTACTGAATACCGCCACCTCACCGCTGCCGCCACTGCATGTCGAGCGCCGCGCCGACGATCCGCTGCACCGGCTGCGCGCTTTTATCGACAGCTATGCCGGACGCATTCTGGTGCTCGCCGAAACCCTAGGCCGCCGCGAAACCATGCTTGAGTATTTCGCCGAATACGGGCTGAAGCCGGCGCAGGTCACCGACTGGACGCAATTCAACACGAGCAAAGACCATTTCGTGCTCGGTGTCGCGCCGCTCAGCAACGGTTTCATCGACACCGCGGCGCAGATCGCAATCATCACCGAGAACGAGCTGTATGCCTCTCAGGTGCGCCAGCGCGCCGCGCGCGACGCCAAACGTGCATCGCCGGAAGGCATGCTGCGCGACCTGTCCGAGGTCAAGGTCGGCGATCCGGTGGTGCACGAGCAGCACGGCATCGGCCGCTACATCGGCCTGCAGAGCATGGACCTCGGCGAAGGCGCGACCGAATTCCTGACGCTGGAATACGCCAACAACGACAAACTCTATGTGCCGGTCTCAAGTCTGCACCTGATCAGCCGCTACAGCGGCGCGGCACCGGAACAGGCGCCGCTACACCAGCTGGGCAGCGGCCAGTGGGACAAGGCCAAACGCCGGGCCGCTACACAGGTGCGCGACACCGCCGCTGAACTGCTGGCGATTTATGCGCAGCGCGCCGCGCGCGAAGGTTATGCCTTCAACCTGAAGCCACATGACTACGAAGCGTTTGCCGAAGGCTTTCCTTTCGAGGAAACCGCCGATCAGGCCGCAGCCATCACCGCGACCATTGAAGACCTCAAAAGCAGCAAGCCGATGGACCGGCTGGTCTGCGGCGATGTCGGCTTCGGCAAGACCGAGGTCGCGCTGCGTGCAGCCTTCGTCGCAGTCGCCGACGGCAAACAGGTCGCCGTGCTGGTGCCGACGACGCTGCTCGCCGAACAGCATTTCAATACTTTCTCCGACCGTTTCGCTGACTGGCCGGTGAAGATTGCCGAGTTCTCGCGCTTCCGCACCGGCAAGGAAACGACGGACGCCATCGCCGGACTCGCCGAAGGCCGCGTCGATATCGCCATCGGCACGCACAAACTGGTCAGCAAGGACATCCATTTCAAGAACCTCGGTCTGGTGATCATCGACGAGGAACACCGTTTCGGCGTGCGCCAGAAGGAACAGTTCAAGGCCCTGCGTGCCGAAGTCGATGTACTGACGCTGACCGCGACACCGATCCCGCGCACGCTGGCACTGTCGCTGGAAGGGCTGCGCGATTTTTCGGTGATCGCCACCGCGCCGCAGCGCCGTCTGGCGATCAAGACCTTTGTCGCACGTTATGCCAAGTCACTGATCCGCGAAGCCGTACTGCGCGAATTGAAACGCGGCGGCCAGGTTTACTTCCTGCACAACGACATCGACACCATCGCCCATATCGAGGAAGAGCTGACTCGGCTGATGCCCGAAGCGCGGGTGCGGATCGCCCACGGCCAGATGCGCGAGCGCGAGCTGGAACTGGCGATGCGCGACTTCTATCAGGGCCGCTTCAACATCCTGCTGTGCACCACAATCATCGAAACCGGCATCGACATTCCGACCGCCAATACCATCATCATCAACCGCGCCGACCGTTTCGGTCTGGCGCAACTGCACCAGCTGCGCGGCCGCGTCGGGCGTTCGCACCATCAGGCTTATGCCTATCTGCTGCTGCCCGATGAAGGCAATATCACCACCAACGCCAAGAAACGCCTCGAAGCGATTCAGGCGATGGAAGAACTGGGATCGGGCTTCTACCTCGCGATGCATGACCTGGAAATCCGCGGCGCCGGCGAAGTGCTCGGTGAAAACCAGTCCGGCGACATGCACGAAATCGGTTTCAACCTCTATTGCACGATGCTCGATATGGCCGTGAAGTCGCTCAAAGCCGGCAAGGAGCCCGATCTTAACGCGCCGCTGGGAGTGACCACCGAAATCAACCTGCACACCCCGGCGCTGCTGCCCAGCGACTACTGCCACGACGTGCATGAACGGCTGGTGCTCTACAAACGCATGGCCAACTGTGAAAACGACGACCAGCTGCAGCTGCTGCAGGAAGAGCTGATCGACCGCTTCGGCGAACTGCCGGACCCCACACGTGCGTTGATCGACAGCCACCGCCTGCGTCTGCTCGGCAAACCGTTGGGTATCGCAAAAATTGACGCCAGCGAAAACACTATCCAGCTGCAGTTCGTACCCAACCCGCCGATCGAACCGATCAAGATCATCAAGCTGATCCAGTCGAAAAAGAACTACAAGCTCGCAGGCCAGGACCGGCTGCGCATCGAAACCAAAATCCCGGACCTAAAAACCCGCGTCGCTGAGATACGCCGGGTGTTTGCCGAACTGGGCTGAGCGGCCGACAATGGGTCGCCACGGCCGCAACTCAACCCATCACGGAACCTCCCCATGAAACGCTTCAAACACCTGCTGCTGGTGATCACAGCGGCACTGACCCCGGCGCTGTTCACCGTTCCGGCAGCCGCACAAAACGCGCCGTCCATCGGCATCGTCGTCATGCACGGCAAAGGCGGCTCGCCCACGGCGCGCCATATGACGCCATTCTTCGTTGGCCTGGAAAGCAAGGGCTTGCTCGTTGCCAACCTTGAAATGCCGTGGTCAGGGCGACGTGACTACGATACCGACGTGGCGACTGCCGAGGCGGAAGTTACTGCCGCCCTGAACGCAATGCGCAGCAAGGGTGCAAAAAAGGTTTTTGTCGCGGGACACAGCCAAGGTGGTGTTTTTGCATCGCATTACGCCAGCAAATACCCCGTCGATGGCGCCATCCTGATCGCCCCCGGCGGCAACGTCGCCAATACCACCTTCCGGCAACAACTCGGATCCGCGGTGGATCAGGCGCGAAAAATGGTTGCTGAAGGCAAAGGCAGCGAGCGCGGCACTTTCATGGACTATGAGGGCGCCAAGGGAACCTTCCCTGTGCATACGACCGCAGCAATCTACATGACCTGGTTCGATCCCGAAGGCGCGATGAACCAGGAAAAATCCACCAAGGCGATTCCGCCTTCGGTGCCAGTGCTTTATATCGGCCCGACCAACGACTATCCGGCACTGCAGCGGATCAAGCAGAGCATGTTCGCCCTGCTGCCCGCCAATCCGCAATCAAAGCTCTATGAACCATCCAGTGATCACCTCGGTGCGCCGCGCGCCTCCACCGACGAAATCATCCGCTGGGCGACTGAAGTCGCCGGCAAATAAACACTTGTCAGAGTTCACACCATGCCCATGCGCAAATGGCGGCCGCAGGACCTTGACGCCAGCATTGAAACTTTCCGCCGGTCTGTTCACGAGATCGCCGTCGCCGATTACAGCCCTGAAGAGCTGCAGGCGTGGGCTCCGGAAGAAGCCGATTATTCGGAATGGGAACGGCGCATGGACGTCAGCCAGGGCTGGACTTTCGAGATCAACGGCAAGCTTGGCGGCTTCATCACCACCGATGCGCCGGGGCATATCGACCTGCTCTACGTCAACCCTGACTATCAGCGCATGGGGGTGGCGAGCGCATTACTGGAGCTGTTGGTAGCCGATGCCGGTGTCCGCGGCATCACCGATCTGCACACTGAAGCCAGCCGCACCGCACTCCCGTTTTTTGAACAGGCCGGCTTCAGCCTTGTCCGTAAGCAGAGCGTTACCCGCAACGGCGTAACGTTTGAACAATTCGTGATGGAACGCAAGCCGCACTGAGCTGGCTGCTATGAGCGGGCTGCAATAATCGGCTTGCGTGTGCCAGCGATCAGCCGACCGCGGCGTTGGAGTGGAAAATCAGTCCGGCGTGCTCACGCAGCGCGTGGAACTTGATCTTTGGCCACTGCTCCTGAGCAACATCGATCTCGATGGCATTACCGGCAAGGAAAGCCGGCGCACCGACGGCATCATGTGCGACGCGGTGTGAATTGGCATCGATGAAACGCTGCAGCTCACGGTCGTCATCACAGGTCACCCAGCGCGCGGCGACATAACGCGCCGGCGACAGCCGCGCTTCGCAACCGTATTCATGTTTCAGACGGTGCGCGACAACCTCAAACTGCAGTTGACCGACTGCACCGAGCAGCAGCAGGCTGCCTGCCACCGGCTTGAATACCTGGATCGCGCCCTCTTCGCCCAACTGGCCAAGACCGGTGCGCAACTGCTTGCTGCGCAGCGGATCAGCAACTTCGACGGTCTGGAACAGTTCCGGCGCAAAAAACGGCAGGCCTGTGAACTGCAGGTCTTCGCCTTCGGTCAGCGTGTCGCCGAGTTGCAGCACACCGTGATTCGGGATGCCGATGATATCGCCGGCGTAGGCGTCTTCGACCTGCTCGCGGCGCTGTGACAGGAAGGACACCACAGAACTAGGCCGGAAGAATTTTTCGGTACGGCAGTTCTTCAACCGCATACTGCGCTCGAAACGACCGGAACAGATACGTATGAACGCAACACGGTCGCGGTGACCCGGGTCCATATTGGCCTGGATCTTGAACACCACGCCGGAGAACTTGGGCTCTTCCGGCTTCACTTCGCGCTGCAGAGCCTTGTGCGGGCGCGGCGGCGACGCGAAATCGATGACGGCATCGAGTACTTCCTGCACACCGAAGTTATTGATCGCTGAACCGAAGAACAACGGCGTCTGTTTGCCGGCGAGAAAGGTCTCGCGGTCGTATTCGGGAGACACACCCTGCACCAGATCGATTTCCTGACGGGCATGAGTAAAGATGTCGCCGAAGCGTTCAACGATCTCCGGATTGTCGATACCGGAAATGATTTCATCTTCCGCACCGATGCGATCTTCGCCCGCGGTAAATACGCGCATGCGGTCGGCGCGCAGGTCGAACACGCCCTTGAACAGCTTGCCCATGCCGACCGGCCAGGTGCAGGGTACGACCGGCATGCCCAGCGTGCGTTCGATCTCGTCGACGAGGTCGGTCGGCTCGCGCACTTCGCGGTCCATCTTGTTGATGAAGGTGATCACTGGCGTGTTCTGCGCGCGGCAGACCTGCAGCAGTCGCAGCGTCTGCGGCTCGATACCGTTGGCGGCGTCGATCACCATCAGTGCGGCATCAACCGCCGTCAGCACGCGATAGGTATCTTCGGAGAAATCGCGGTGGCCCGGCGTGTCGAGCAGGTTGATCACGCAGTCGCGGTATTCCATCTGCATCACCGAGCTGGCAACCGAGATGCCGCGCTGCTTTTCGATTTCCATCCAGTCCGAGGTCGCGTAGCGCGATGCCTTGCGCGACTTCACGCTGCCGGCGATGTGGATCGCACCTGCGAACAGCAGCAGCTTTTCGGTCAGCGTGGTTTTACCCGCATCGGGGTGCGAAATGATGGCGAAGGTACGGCGCCGGGAAACTTCCTTGTCGATACTCATGTCTGGCCTGGTCAGGCGTTCGTGCAGGATGCATAGAACGCGGTGCGGCGCGCATTATAAGCGATATTATTTATCAATAAATTCAATTAGATAAGCAATACGCCCATGAATACGAGTCTCATAAAATGCAATCATGGGCAATCTCAGCCGCTCTGCCGTCGAAATGAATGCCTTAATTTAGCCGCCGGAAGCCGTATTCAACAACGAAAAATCGATTGCACTTTGCGCAGGCTCCTCGAAACGCCCGATACCCGACAGCAAGGCGTTGCTTACGGCTGGTATGGACTGGCTGATTCAGAGCGGGACGATGACGCGGCGCTTTAATGCCGCAATGGCAGCGCTGGAGCAGGCTAAAAGCGCCTTGCAGATGACTTGCCGAATGCTCACGGCATACCCGCGCAAATCACTCATTCCCGCATCAGTTTGATTGGCAGTAATCTAATAATCCAGGCTATCAATGCAGCAACAATGCACTGATCAACACCGATGCCCACATAGCAAACCTTACTGTAAGTCCCGCGGCCTCACCGAAACATGCAACAACTTATCACGAAGTTGCTCCAGCCGGTACGGCTTGCTGAGGAAGTCGTCCATGCCGGCAGCAAGGCAATTCTCGCGGTCACGGGTATAGGCATTCGCTGTCAGCGCTATGATTGGCGGCTGCGCAAGCAAAGTGAGATTTCGAATTTCACGAGTCGCTGCAATACCGTCCATGACAGGCATTTGTACATCCATCAGAATGACGTCGTAGTCATGGGTCTTCACGAGATCGACAGCCTGGCGGCCATTTTCGGCGACATCAACCGCATGGCCCAATTTTTTCAGTAGCGCCTGCGCGAGCGTGAGGTTAACAGGATGATCTTCGACGAGCAGCACTCGCAACGCCGTCAATCCGCCAAGCGGCACTTCGTTCTGCTTCGGCGCCGACCTGATGCCCTCAACAGCCGGCTCGAACATCAAGCTGAAACGGAATGTAGAGCCATGCCCCACCAAACTCTCGACGCTGATGCCGCCGCCCATTGCTTCGCATAGCTGCGCACTAATAGCGAGCCCGAGACCGGTACCGCCATAGTGCCGTGTTATCGAGACGTCGACCTGCGAAAATGCCTTGAAAAGCCGATCACGCCTATTCTCGGGAATACCAATACCGGTATCGATCACGGCGCAGGTCAAGCAGACCTGCCCGTCTGACGGCTCCGAAAAGCCGACTTCCACCGTAATAGCACCCTTGTCGGTGAACTTGATGGCATTACTGATCAAGTTTATGAAGATCTGCCGCATCCGCATTGAATCGCCACGTAAAAGCGCAGGCGTATTGTCCGGCAGGATCATTGCGAAGCCGATTCCCTTGCGCGTGACGGCCGGGGTGAACAGGGAAGTGAGCTTTTTGAGCTCCTCGCGCACGTCGAAATCGTGAAAATCGAGACTAAGATGTCCGGCTTCGATCTTCGAAAAGTCGAGTATGTCATTGATCAACCCGAGCAAATCGTCAGCGCTCTTGCGGATCATCGAGAGATGATCGCGTTGCGTCGCATCGAGCCCAGATAACTCGAGCAATTGCGACATACCCATAATGCCGTTCATAGGGGTACGTATTTCGTGGCTCATCATCGCCAGAAAATCGCTTTTGGCGCTATTTGCCGACTGCGCCTCCTTAAGCGCACTTTGCAACTCGAAAGTACGGGCGGCAACCTCGCCCTCCAGGGAGTCCGCAAGCTGCCTCAGCTCTAGGTTGGCGCGATACAGCTCCATTGCCTTGCCCTCAAGCAGCCGTTCCGCCTCCTTGCGCGCAGCACGCTCCCTCTCCACTCGCCGGGTCAGGCGTCGGATGGAATCAGAAAGCTGAGACTGCTCACCGGTCATTGGATGGGGATCAACTGTACTCAAGAAGGAACCGCTCGCGACGTTGCTCACCCTCTCCAATCGTTTCCCGACAAAGGCGAGCTGTCCGGCCAAAGTGCTTAATACAACCCAGGATCAGCCCCTCAGCGAGGTCCTCCAAGTGACGAACCGACGAATAGACAATGACCAACCGCCGGTCGTCGTGATGCTCGACATCGAAACGCGGCAACTCCGCATCCGGATACAGCTTTCGTACCTCGGAATGAATAACATCCTCAATCCCGACAAGAAAGCCGTATGCGTCGCTATGATCCTTGAAGAAGGTCGGAAATCCTTTAACAAAGCTTGTGAAAAGATACTCACCAAAAGTGCGCAGCAGCTCCGGCACCGCCACTCCCGACCGGGTCGAAAGCGCCACAACCAGCGAAACCATCTCCCCATGCGGGTATGTACCGACAGCCGTGTAAGCGCCGCCGGAAGGAAGCTCTACGTCCTCGATGATGTCATCGACCATGTCAGAAGAAAATTGCTTCTCGACCATATCCATGAATTCCGTGAAAACTACGCCTTTCATTCAATCGTCCCCCATTGGTTTAGGTCGTTAAGGCATCAGATTGATGCCGGCGCAATAACGGAAGCGGGTGCATGCCACGATGCCCCGGATCAAACATTGATTCAAGTCCTTACCCCTTGCTCGCTTACATTTCGTTTAGCGCATCAAAGGGTTCTTGACCTTGAAGATTTTTGTCTTACTTTCAGGGCTGATGCAGCTTATCTTTTAACTGCATCATTACGTTCATTTATCGGGCCGATGTCTTGCGCAGCAAGCCCTTGCCACATTTTAAGTCATCTTCATATTGACCGTCATTCCCGATACGGTTGGTCACCCCCCCCTCTTCAGATAACAGCAATCTGATATCGGTCAGCCACTCTCAAATAAGCCGAAGATCTCCGAGCCCTGGCGCAATACTTTTCATCATAAGAATTTTTTCGTCGTCTTTCTCGCAAACGGTCAGAGGCATCATGACTGCAGCGTAGAAAGTATATTTGCAGTCCGATGAGACGCAGATAGGGACGAAGAAAGAAGCGGATCGCGGGCCACATTGTGCAGCATGTATCAATGCCACACCGGTGCCGGAATTGGTCGTGACAGCCTGATTAGTCTACATCACAAAACCATGCGGCCATAACGCCAAAACCAAAAAATTCCGAGGTCAGCGATCCGACTTTTGCGAAATACGCTGATAGCCATCGAGCAGGATCCCCCACCCACCGCCAACGTCATATCGGGCATGCATAAGCTGTGACAAGAGGGATCCCAGGAATGATTGTCTGGGTGCCTGCCTTGATACATCCGAAAAAATTCACGAAAGCCATAAACATCACTTTGGCTGCGCAACTTTAGAACATAAAAATGACAAGCCACCTACCGGTAATACGGTGACGGCAGACCGTTTTGGCTACAGTGATTTATGCATACCGTCGCAAAATGGCGGATTTTTTGTGCGCTTACACCCGCAAAGCCATTTTTTCTCTGATTCGGCGAGGGTGAATTTGACCGGCGAGAATTCAGACCCTTTGTGCGAACCATCGCAGAACGGCTGTTTTTTCGACAAACCGCAGGCACACCACCAGTAATCACCGGGCGCGAGCTCAAGGGCATAGGGGGCTTTTTGCGGACATGCGGGTTCGGCCATGATGGTGCTCCAGTTAAAGTGGTGCGTTCAAGCATCTGCGCAATCACCACAGGCGTCAAGGAAGCAGTATGATTCCGCAACCGACATCACCGATTCGCCAACCGCCATGCGCTTTTTGCCTTTCACTCTGACAACCATTCTCACTGCACTGCTGATCCCGGTCAGCGCGCAGGCCCAATCCACGCGCACAGTGGATGTACCCAGCCGCAGCGGCGTCACCCAGCGCATCCTTGTCATCACCCCGGACAAGCCGCTGGCTGCAGTGATCCTGTTCGCCGGCGGCGATGGCGGCATCACCCTCGAAACCGATGGCCGTATCCCGAAACTGGGCGGTAATTTCCTGGTGCGCACGCGGCAGGAGTTTGCCGATAAAGGATTCATCACCGTGGTCATTGATGCACCATCGGACAAACAGTCTCCACCCTATCTCTCCGGCAGCCGGCAGACGGCAGAACATGTCGCCGACGTCAAAGCGGTGATTGCCTGGCTGCGCGAGCAATCGAAGATTCTGGTGTGGCTGATCGGCACCAGCCGCGGCACGCAGTCGGTGGGCCATATCGCCACGCAGTTGCCGCAGGCCGAGGGCGGGCCCGACGGCATCGTGCTGACCTCCTCCATCGTGCGTGACCAGCGCTCACGCGCCGTGCCGGAAATGGCGCTGGACCGCGTGCGCATTCCCGTACTGGTTGCCCACCATCGTGAGGACGGCTGCCGGGTCTGCCTGTTTGCCGATGTGCCGCCGGTTCTGGAGCGCCTGACTGCCGCGCCTCGCAAGGAACTGATCGTCTTCGACGGCGGCATTTCCGTCGGCGATCCCTGCGAGGCACGCGCCTATCACGGCTTCAACGGCATCGAACGCGAGGTCATCGCACGCATCGCGGCGTGGATCGCGCCCTGAACGGACGCGGAGCAGCGTCCGTTATAATCGGCGCTCATTTTTCACGGTAACAGCCATGCATCTCGTCATCCAGGGCGCGGACATCGAAACGCGCGACCTCAAGGAACTCGCCAAACTCTCCGGCGCGTCTGCAATTGACCGTCTCAGCGCAACAGCTTTCCGTCTGCGCGGCGCAACACCCGCCGAAGGCATCGCCGGACTGTGCAGCAATGCCAGACTCGACTTCGGTTTCGTGCCCGAGGGCCGCAAACTGACCGACTTCCGGCTGCTGGTGATGGACATGGATTCGACGCTGATCACCATGGAAACCATCGACGAACTCGCCGACATGGTGAACATCAAGGCCGAGGTCGCCCGCATCACCGAACGTGCGATGCGCGGCGAGATCGAATATGACCAGAGCCTGCGCGAACGCCTTGCATTGCTCAAAGGCCTGGATGAATCCGCGCTGCTGCGGGTTTATGAAGAACGGCTGAAATTTTCACCGGGCGCCGAGCGCATGCTCGCCGCAGTGCAGGCCGTCGGCATCAAGACACTACTGGTCTCCGGCGGCTTCACCTATATGACCGACCGCCTGAAAACCCGCGTGCGTCTCG
>CANHZX010000013.1 GCA_947465215.1 Betaproteobacteria bacterium
CCGGTTTCAGCAGCAAACAGGAACAGTTTTTTGCGCAGCGGCGGGCCTTCGTCGAGTTTGGCGCGGATCGCGCCCCAGATGCGTTCGTAAATTCGCGGCACCGAAATCAGCATCGTCGGCCGGAGGGTCTGCAGATCTTCAGCGAGCTGAGGGATCGAGCGCGCATAAGCCGTCGCCGAACCGGCCATCATCGTCAGGTAATAACCGCATGTGCGTTCGAAGGTGTGCGACAGCGGCAGGAAGGACATGAAGATGTCATCGTGCCCCGTCGCCAGCACCTCCAGGCAGGCCTCGGTGTTGGACAGGATGTTGTCATGCGACAGCATCACGCCCTTGGGCCGGCCGGTGGTACCAGAGGTGTAGACAATGGTAGCCAGCGTATTGCCGGGACGCGCAATGTGCCGCGTCGAACCGCCGTCGTCTGGTAGCCATTCGCCGATCCACTTGAGCCGTTCATCGCCGGCTGAAGACTGCGGGGCATTCACAGCCAGAAATCGCACCACGCCGTGCAACTCACCGACCACATCACTCAGTGAATGCCATTGCTCATCACCTTCGAGCAACAGCACCTTGCAGCCGGCGTTGTTCAGAATATAAGCAACGTTTTCGGCGCGGTCCTGGGTGTACAACGGAACCACCACCAGTCCGAGACCCAGCGCGGCCTGATCGAACATCACCCATTCCGGCGAATTGCGCAGCATCACCGCGACACGGTCGCCTGGCTGCAGGTCTTCGCGCTCCAGCGCCGCCTGCCAGCGCGCGACCTGCCGGTCGATCTGCGCCCAGGTGTAATCACGCCAGTTGCAGTGCTGGTCGTTATAGGCCTTGTAGGCCACCAGATCGGGCGTGCGTTTCACACGCTCATGAAACAGGCCATCAAGGGTAACTGCGGTGACCATCGGAATGACATGCGATACATCTTTGTTTTTATTCACGCTTTTATTCATATTTCTCCTCCAACTCCCGGACAATCAGTCGAGAAAGAAGTCCTGCTGAAGCGGACCACCCGGGGTAACGGCATAGATATCGAAATCGGTACAACCCTCCTCCCGCAGCACGGCTTCGTCGATATAGAAATGGCCGGTAGCGCTGCGGCTGTGGCGCCGGAAAATCGCGTGCGCAGCGTCGGCCATGATATCGGGTTTGCGGCTGGCCTTCATGATCGCAGCCGGGAAATTGACCTCGATCGCCGCCGTCGCAATCGTGGTGCGCGGCCATAGTGAATTCACGGCACTGCCCTGGGCACGAAATTCGCCGGACATGCCCAACGTGCACATGCTCATACCGTATTTCGCCATGGTGTAGGCGACATGATTCTGGAACCATTGGGCTTTCATGCTCAGCGGCGGCGCGAGATTGAGGATATGCGGATTGGCCGCCTTCGCCAGAAACGGCAGGCAGGCCTGCGAACACAGAAAGGTGCCGCGCACATTGACACCGAACATCAGATCGAAACGTTTGGCTGCCGTTTCCGCAGTGCCGGTGAGCTGAATAGCGCTGGCATTGTTAACCAGGATGTCGATGCCGCCGAAATGCGCGGCCGCCTGCTGAACAGCGGTAGCAATCGCCGCCTCATCGCGCACATCGAGCTGGATCGCCAGCGCCTTGCCACCGGCCGCCGCCACTTCGGTCGCGACCGCGTGGATTGTTCCCGGCAGTTTCGGATGCGGCATCGCGGATTTGGCAGTGACGACGATGTTGGCGCCGTCACGCGCGCAACGCAGCGCAATGGCGCGGCCGATGCCGCGGCTGGCGCCGGTGATGAATACGGTTTTGCCGCGTAAATCACTCATGAAGCCCTCCGCGTTTGCACTCCGTCCCTGCGCGCCAAGGCCTCGAAGGTCACCGCCTGCGTGGTCTGGTAAAGCTCGGAACGGCCGAAATCCTTGGGGAAGTCATCCACCATGATCGCCTTGCGGCGCAGTTCGGCGGCGCGCTGCAGCAGATCGAATTCCGGCTGGGTGATCACACCGTGCTTGAGGCCTTCGGCCGCAATCTGATCAGCATAACGGCGCGCGATACGACCGGACTGCTGGGCGGCGCGTAACTTGGCCTCCACCGGTTCTGCGGCAATCGCGGCCTCCAGCGCCGATTCCAAATTACGTACGGCGTCGTTTTTATCACTGGAGATGAATACGCCGCGCGTCAGGCGGTTGCGCGACGGCCCCGGCGTCATCATCAGGCGCACAACGTCGTGACCCAACGGATCGCGCGGCGGCGCGAATTCGCGGCCGTAAGGCATCACCACCGGGAAAATCAGCACGCGCAGTATCCAGGCAGCGATGGGCCACGGCAGATTTTCAAAAATGGAATAAAACGATTCCTCGATGCGGTTCAGGCAATCGAGCAGACCCCAACGCACCAGCGGCAGATCTTCCGCTGGCCGGCCGTCATCCTCATAACGTTTCAGCACGGTCGATGCCAGATAAAGCTGGCTCAGCACATCACCGAGTCGCGCAGACAGCCTCTCGCGCCGTTTCAGCGTGCCGCCGCACAAAAACATCGCCACATCCGCCGTCAGCGCAAAACCGCTGGAGAGCCGGGTGAACTGCTGATAATAGCGGCGCAATTCAGGCGCACCGGGCACCGCGGTCAGCCGCCCGCCGGTAAGCCCCATCCACAGCACCCGTGCCACATTGGACATCGTGAATGCAATGTGGCCGAAGAAGGCCTGATCCAGCGCACGCACCGCCTTGCCTTTATCGGTTTCCCGCGTGGCCTCGATTTCCTTCAGCACCCAGGGATGGCTGCGGATCGCGCCCTGGCCGAAGATGATCATAGTCCGCGTCAGGATATTGGCACCTTCGACAGTGATCGCGATGGGTGTCTGCATATAGGCACTGGCGAGGTAATTGCTCGGCCCCATGCAGATGCCCTTGCCGCCATGCACGTCCATCGCGTCGTTGATGACCTGGCGCCCGCGTTCGGTCAAATGGTATTTGACGATGGCCGACACCACCGACGGTTTTTCGCCAAGGTCGACCGCACCCGCGGTCATCATCCGTGCCGCATCCATCACATAAAGGTTGCCGGCAATACGTGCCATTGCCTCTTCAACGCCCTCAAAGCGGCCGATGGAGAGCTTGAACTGCTGGCGCACACGGCCGTAGGCGCCGGTGGTCAACGCCGCGAGTTTGGAAATGCCGACGCCGTTGGCCGGCAGTGAAATCGAACGCCCCGCGGCGAGGCAGTTCATCAGCATGGTCCAGCCCTGCCCGGCCTGTTCGATGCCGCCGATGATGCAATCCATCGGAACGAACACATCCTTGCCCCAGTTCGGGCCATTCATGAAGGTCGAGGTCATTGCTCGATGGCGGCGGCCGATGTGTACGCCCGGCGCATCGGTCGGCACCAATGCCAGCGTGATACCAAGATCGTCCTGCTCATTTTTCCCGTTGGCGAGCAGATGATCCGGGTCATACAGACGAAAAGCCAATCCAAGCAATGTCGCCACCGGACCCAGCGTGATGTAACGCTTTTCCCAGGTCAGGCGGATGCCCAGCACATCGCTCTTGCCTTGCCACTCGCCTTTGCAGACCACGCCAAAATCGGGAATGCCGCCGGCATCCGAGCCTGCTTCAGGACTGGTCAGCGCAAAACACGGCATCTCCAGCCCCTTGGCCAGCCGAGGCAGGTAATAGTCCTTCTGTTGCTTCGTGCCGTAATGCAGCAGCAGTTCGGCCGGTCCCAGCGAGTTGGGCACCATCACCGACACCGCGGCTGTGCCGCTGCGTGTGGTCAGCTGCATCACAACCTGCGAATGCGCCAGCGCCGAGAATCCGAGCCCGCCGTATTCGCGCGGAATGATCATGCCGAGAAAACCGTGGTCCTTGATGAACTGCCAGACCGGCGGCGGCATATCGGTCATTTCATGGGTGATCTTCCAGTCACTGAGCATTTCGCAGAGCTCGCGCAGCGGACCGTCGATAAAAGCCTGCTCGGCAGCGCTAAGGCGCGGCCTGGGGTATGCCAGCAGCTTGTTCCAGTCAGGGCTGCCGCTGAACAGCTCGCCGTCCCACCACACGGTTCCCGCCTCCAGCGCCTCGCGTTCAGTCTGTGAGACCTGCGGCAGGATGCGGCGGAATACAGCGAGCATCGGCGTGCCGACCAGCAGCCGGCGAAGTGGTGAAGGCACCGTGATAATGGCTGCAACTGCCATTGCAATGGCAGTTGCTTTTACAAGGCCAGCAGGCCACCAACCGAAATATGCAAAACCCGTGATCAGGATCGCAAACACCACGATCCACACCAGCGCCGGCAGACGGTGATAGGCAAGGAACCAGCACACCGCGAATGCGGCGAGCAGCGTGAACAGCACAAGCATCGGAAACCCCTATGGGCCTGCGCGCGATAGCGCAGCGTGTTGCAAGCAGAGAAGCGAGCATACACAAGGGCCCGAAGAGCTACAACCGAGGCTCGTTACAAATGATTGTTTATATTCGTTATTAAATGGACTGCGGCAAACCGCCTACTCTGCCACCTTGCCCAGCAAGGTAATGACTTCAGTCTTGTTGTGGATCATCTGTTCGGGAAACACCACGGTGATGGCGTTGGTCGGACAGATCGACTGGCACAGGCCGCAGTACCAGCACTCATCCGGATACTTGATCACCGGCAGTGTCTCGCGGTTGTCTTCTTCCTTATAGATCAGATCGCCGGGGCAGATCCAGTCGCAGAGATTGCATTTGACACAAGTCTCGGGGTTGATGCGGATCGGATTAAACACTTCTTTTTTTGCTGTCGTCATGGTGATCTCCTTATGCCGCCACCGCAGTGTTGCCGCGACTGAATGCCGCCGACAGCGGCTGATCCGTCGACAGCGTGCGTGTCACCGGCCCGTTGGCGCCGCGTTCGACGATAACGAATTTACGCCAGTTCACATCATCCGTTTTCGGATAATCCATACGGAAATGCGAGGAACCGGTGCGCGTCTCCTGACGCGCCAGTGAAGCCGTCGCCATGATCTCGGCATTCATGCGGATGTTTTTGGCTTCGTGCACACGCATCAGGCCGTGCAGATCGTCGGCCCTCATCGTCGGCTCACGTTTGGCCAGCGCGATAAGCGTATCCAGAGCCAGCTTCAACCCGCGATCATTGCGGCGGACGCCGACGTAGTCGCTGACCGTCTGGCGGGTGGTCTCTTCATGGTCTTTCCACGGCAGGCCGTTCTCCTGCTGCAGATGCACTTCGGACTGCGCGCGGATCTGCGCCAGTGCCTTGAGGTCCAGCGCGGGTAAGGAGCCGCTGCTGGTGCGGATGCGCTGCACGACACCTTCGCCGGCGATATGACCCAGAACCGCCGCACCGGAAATCCCCCCGCTGACCGTCGCGCAGTCGCCGGCGGCAAAAAGCGCCTCGACTGCTGTTTCACCGTTGGTGTCGACAGCAAGTCCACTGCCGCGGAAGTACACGCCGCTGCGACGGATACTCAGCTCGGATACCGACACCTCAACCAGCTCTTCACGGAAATTGACGCCCTTCTGCTGGTAGTAGGCCGGCAGCGTGTAACGATCGACCTGCAGCGTGTGCTCCATGCGGTCAAGCATATCCTGCGGCAGATGGCGGCAGTCGAGATAGATCGGGCCGTTACCCAGCAGGTATTCATTGATGACGCCGTCGGCAATCACCGCGCGGCGGGCGTTCTCGCCTTTCTTGTCATACTTGAACATGAAGCGTTCGCCGGCCTTGTTGACGAAATAGGCGCCGAGACTGACCAGCGCATTGAGACCCTGACAGGAAAATCCCTTGGGTGTCAGCGTCGCCTCGACTGATTCCATATTGGCCAGCGCTGCACCGGCGTGATAACCCATGGCCTGGGCATCGCCGGTGTTGTACGGGATATGCCAGGAATCAAAAGACAGACCCGAGGCGTTTTGCGAAATGCGGTTGACGTCACCCGCCGCCAGCACCACCGCCTTGGCACGGATCACCGTCCATTCGCCAGTGCGAAAGTTGAAGGCCACCGCGCCGTAAGCGCGGTTATCATTAACCAGAAGCTGCACCACCATCGTGCGCATCAGCACCGTTGCCTTGCCCTTGCGCACGCGTTCACCGAGGTGCTTCTTGAAATCAGTGCCGTCGAAATTAATGTGATAGGTGCCCGGCAGACCGAAGGAGCGCAGCCGGTAATAGTCACCCGTCTGCCGGTCGCGGAAATCGACACCCAGCGATTCGATCTTGCGGAATATGCGCGGCATTTCCCGGATCACCCGCCCCGCCACCGCCATGTCGACGATGCCGTCGGTCAGCTCCGGCACATGCTTGATCAGGAATTCTGGGGTATCCCATTCCGGACCCGAATCCATGATCGTCAGGTAGTGATCGACGCCGCAGCCGATGCTGCCGCAGTGGTCGAGCACCTTGCCCTTTTCACAGATCACCACTTTCAGTCCAGCTTCCAGCGCCGGGATTGCCGCCATGCTGCCGGCGACACCGCCGCCGACCACCAGCACATCGGTTTCGATCTGGATGAATTCCTTGCTCATTGCGCAATGGCCTCAGGTTAATACAGCAGAGGCCATGCTAAGGGCAGCCCGATCACGATACCAGTGACAGCTTGGTGTTTTTTCAGGACTTTTCTACTGTTTCGCGGTGCGAAGCCGGAATTGCCGCGGCGCCATCGCATAACGCTGGCGGAAACGGCGTGCGAAATAGGCTTCGTCCTCGAAACCTACCGCCTGCGCCACTTCGCCGATACGCAAGGTGGTATGTGACAACAGCTCGCAGGCCTTTTCCATGCGCCGCTCGGTGACCAGATCGACAAAGGTCTTGCCGGTTTCCTTCTTGATCAGGTGGGCGAGATAGTTCGGCGACAGGTCGGCCGCTGCTGCTACATCAGCCAGTTGGATGCGTTGCGCCAGATGCTCACGCACATGACGCATCACCCGCGCCAGCGCATCGCGACGACTGGTGCGCTGTGCCTGTTTGGCCGCCATGCCGAGCAGCGCACGTTCATGCCGCCGGCAAACCGTGCCCAGCAACAACAGGAGATGGCCGCGGATGATTTCCAGTGAACCGTAATGGCGCCGCGCGTTCTCCGCCTGCATGCTGCGGCAGGCTTCGGTTACAAGCGCGAGATCTTTGCCGGTCAATGAAAAATCCAGATACTCCTGGAACAGGAAGGGTGCGAGCTCCGGGGCCCGCGCCAGCGGCACATCCTCCAGATCCAGCGGATCGACATTGAGCTCGGGGCGCAGAAAATTGAGATTGAAGCTGAGGATGAAAAATCGAGAGCGCGGCGGATGCGGAATACGGTGCACCCGGTACGGCAGTACAAAACTCAGGTCGCCGGTACCCAGAGGTCGTGCCGCTGCAGCAATGTGCTGCGTGGTACGTCCGGCAAGATTGAGCTGTATCTGGAAATACTCATGGCGGTGCGCATCCGCGATACGCGTAACGCTTTTTTCATCGCGGATTGCAAAGTCGGGGCTGACGGCGCGATCCGCCATCGAATAGGTACGGATCGCGCGCGTCATGCTTTACTGGATTTCTTTGACCGCAGCCTTGAGGATAGGCGACAGCGCAGCACTGGTGCGGGCCATCTCGGCCATGGCTTTCTGTTGCACGGTACCGTCCATCGGCAACAGCAGACGCTCGCCCTTGGTCGACTCGGCAATCAGCGCCGGGTCCTTCATCGCCGCATTGACCGCAGCGCGGAAGGCGGCAATTGCCTGCTGCTCCATATTGGGGGGGCCGATATAACTGCGGTGAGTTTCAAGAATGGTCGCCATCGCCTGCACCACGCTCTTCTTGGCCGCCGGCGCGATATTGGTGACGATCGGAATATTCGGGTAGTCGGGAGACGCCTGTGAGGTCACCATCATCACCGGGAATTTGTCGCCGGAACGGATCGCCCCAAGCGATTCGCTCCAGCCGGTGATATGGCCGTCACCGTCGCCCTTGATCACCGCAAGCGAAGTGTCGGCATTGCCCTCATAACCGGTCACTGCCTTCAGCTTGAAACCCAGGGCATCGGCCAACACCGCCATGGTGTAAAAATCCTCGTCCGTGCCCTGCGACGGGAACACGAAGGGGCGTTTCAGCTTCTGCATGTCCGGCACCGAGCGGATCGCCGACTTGCCGCCCACAGTGAGCACGCGTGGTTCGCTGGTGACACGGCCAAGGAAGGCGAACTTGGTCGGGTCGAAGGTAGCCCCGGCACTGCCGGCAAGGCTCGCCAGCAGCAGCGTCGACACGTTGCCGAAATACACTTCGTTCGCGCCCGGCTTGAGCCGCCACACATGATTGGCCGCCTTCAGGCCGCCGCCGCCGGGCATGTTCACCAGGCGCACTTCTTTGGCGCCGATATGCTTCTCGATGTACGGTGCCAGCATGCGCGCGAAGCGGGTATGACCACCGGCCGGGCTGCCAGCAATATTGATGATCAGGGTTTTTCCCTTGTAATAATCTGGCACTTGCGCCGGGGCGCGCAGCGGCATACCCATCACCACGGGCGTCATCGCGCCGGCCAGCAACAATTTCCTGCGATTGCTTTTCATCGTTTTCTCCTCGTCTGAATCCATCAGGACAATAATCCGGCCAGCAGGCCGTGATAAGGCTGCATTTCCAGAGCCGCCACAAACAGCAGATAAACCGAAGCCGTCAGCGCAGCGGAGTACGTCAGGCCGCGCAGAACCGTGCAGTAGCGGGTCAGGATCAGATAGGCCGCGGTAAAGATGAACACCGTCGGGAAGATACCCACCGTAAATATCATCGCCACAAGCAGTGCGACAATCAGATAGGCGCCAGTCTCGCCCCACTTCCCCAACTGCTCTTCGGTACGTTCGGTGCGCGGTTTACCCTCGGCATTCGCCGTCATGGCGCTGGCATCAACGCTGATCATTTCAATCGGCGCTGCATCATCCCGGCCCAGGTTGTGCCAGGCCAGCTGCGCCAAGGTGAGGAGGATACCGAAGGCCGCCAGCGGCAAAGGAATCAGCCGTGCCCGCGGACCGAAGTCCTGGCACAAATAAAGCACCATCGCGAACAATCCGATCAAAAGGACCGAAATCAGGTTTTCCTGGGCATGCCGGCTCATGCTGTACCTCCGGCCTGCAGGGCGGCGCGTTTGCGGCGGCGCTCGCGCCAGAACGGCAGCGCTGCTGTGACGACCACAAAAATCAGCATCGCCAGCGCAATCGGCCGGTCGAGCAGGAAGTCGGCGCCGTAGAGATTGATCGAGATATGCAGATTGCGCTCGATCATCACCGCCAACACCATCCCGATGACAAAGTTCGCCCGCGAGTAGCGGTATTTGTCCATCAGATAACCGACGACGCCGAATACCGCGGCAACCACCACATCCTCGATGCGGCCGCGCGTCGCATAAGCACCGACAAAACACACCGACAGCACCATCGGCACCATCAGGTTCGCCTGCAGGGAGGGCAGCCGCGCCAGCCAGGGCGTGATGCCGAGGCCGATAATGGTGACCGCAATATTGGCGAAGACGATGATCCACACCATGCTGAACACGACATCAAGGTTTTTGGTCAACATGTCCGGACCCGGCACGATGCCGAGGCCAATGAAGGCGACCAGCAGGATCGCCATGCTTTCACCGCCGGGGATGCCGAAGGCCAGCGTCGGCATCAGACCGCCGCCCTCATTGGCGCCCATCGTTGCATCCGGGGCAATCACGCCCTCCACTGCACCTTTGCCGAAACGCTCGGGGGTTTTCGAAGTCTGCACCGCCTGCGCATAGGCAGCGAGGCCCGCGACACTGGCACCGACACCGGGCAGTACGCCGATCCACAAACCAAGCAGGCTCGAACGGACCACCAGCCACCAGTGACGGCAGGCGTCACAGACGCCCTGCCACACCGTGCTGTCTTCAGTGACCAGCGAACGGTCGATGATGGGGGTGCCGCGGATCGACATTTTCATCATTTCCGAAACGGCAAACAGGCCGATCATCGCCACCGGAAAGGAAATGCCGTCGAGCAGGAATTCATTGCCGAAGGTGAAACGCGGCGTCGCCGTCACCACATCGGTACCGATGAAAGCCACCAGCACGCCGAGCACGCTGGCGGTCATACCTTTCATCAACGAGCCTTCGCTGAAGGTCGCAATCACCGTCAGCCCCCACAGGGCCATCATCAGATATTCACTGGGACCCAGCGCCAGGATCACCGGCCGGATCAGCGGTATGCACAGAGCCAGAAACACCGCGCCAATAATCCCGCCGAGCAGCGCGCCGGTGGCCGACGCGGCGAGCGCGCGTTTGGCCTTGCCCTGCTTGGTCATCGGATAACCGTCAAAACACAGCGCCAGTCCTTTCGCAGAACCGGGCACGCTGAACAGGATACTGGTGACAGAGTCGCCCCAGATCGTTGCAATATGCGCACCAAGCAGCAGTGCCAGCGTTGCCGCGGTTTCGAAACCGTAGGTAAAGGGCAACAGCAGCGCCATCGCCACCACGCCACCGAGACCGGGCAGGATGCCGATCACCAGACCGTAAACCACGCCCAGCGACAGGAACAGCAAAGCCTGCGGTGTCAGCAGCGCAAACAGACCGGCGGAAATGGCATCAATCATGCGCGCACCCCGCTCCATGCGTGCGCCATGGGTATGAACAGCCGCAATGACCCAAAATCGCTCCTCCGGTGGATGCGGTTGCCGCGCTGCATTATGTTCGCAGTCTTTCGGCTACCGAAGAGGCACTTTACCGCAATCCGTCGTCCAGCGGCCAGCACCGGAGCAGCCGCTTTGACACCGCAGCAAGACAGAGCACTAAATCAGTGCACCCCGCTTGCCCATCAACATCTCAGAGCATGACCGGCTTGTTGGAAAGTTCATCGACATTGCCGGATGCGGCCGGGAAATGCGTCGTGAGCAGGCTTGTAATCCGTACGATGCCTTCAACCAATCCGGCTTCGAACTGCCCGGCGCGGAAAGACTGCTCAATGACCCGGCAGATCGCCTCCCATTCATCCTGCGTCACCCGCGTGCTGATGCCGCGGTCGGCGACGATCTCGATATTGCGGTCGGCCCAGTTGATGTAGAGCAGCACGCCGCTGTTCTCTGCGGTATCCCAGACCCGCAATTGCGAGAACACCTCCTCGGCACGGGCCCGCGGGCTCAGCTTGCGCCACAGCTGCTCCAGTTCCAGACCGGCTTCGACGGCAACCCGCAGCTCGCCGCGATGAGTCTGCTCGCTGCTCTTGACCGCGTCTTCAACCCGGCGCATCACCGCCGGCGAAAAGGTCCGCCGCGCCACCCATGGTGGCAGCAGGGCATGCCTGAAAAATCGTTTGAGGTTCATGTCACCAGCTCCCCGAGGCACCGCCACCACCGGAACTGCCGCCGCCACCACTGAATCCCCCGCCGCCGCCAAAGCCGCCGCTGTTGCTGGACGACCAGGAATCGCCGCCACCCCCACCCCATGAACCGCCACTGGAGCCTTCAAGAAGCGAGATGACAAAAATGATCACGCCTGCCGCCAGTCCGGCCAGCAGACTGGCAAAAACCAGACCGATGCCCACGCCGACCGCGAGACCGATCAGCGCCGCAGCGGGAACACGGCCGGTCAAAGGCCGCAACATCCGCGCCAGCGGATTGGCAAAAATGAAGGTGGCAAACAGCAGCATCGGATCGAAGGGCAGCGGGGCTGAATGGCCCTGCCCCTGCTGCACCGGCGGTGGCAGCGGCTCACCACCCGCCACACGCAGAATGCGCGACACTCCGGCATCAACGCCAGCAGCAAAATCGCCGTGCTTGAAATGCGGCACGATATCGTCGCTGATGATGCGTTTGGCGGTCGCATCGTTGAGCACACCTTCCAGGCCGTAACCGACTTCAATGCGCAGTTTGCGGTCATCCTTGGCGACGATTAGCAGCACACCGTCGTCCACTCGCTTGCGGCCGAGCTTCCATCGCTCGAACACGCGCACTGCATATTCCTCGATGGATTCCGGCTGCACGGTAGGCACCATCAGCACCGCCACCTGCACGCCTTTTTCCTGCTCAAAAGCAGCCAGCTTCTGCTCCAGCCGCGCGATGTTCTGCGCAGACAGCGTACCGGTGCTGTCGGTCACCCGCGTCTTGAGCGGCGGGATGTCCACTCCGGCAGCGCCGGCGTACAGGGCCAGGCCGAACAACACGGCCGCAGCCCACACGCGCCACTGCATCAGCCAGCGCATGGATTATTTGGCGGCAGGCACCGTGTATTCGTTGGCGGGACTCGATGGCACAGCTGGCGCAGCCGGCTTGCCGAAATCAACTTTCGGCGCCTTGCTGATTTCCTTCTCGTTTTCGACGGTGAACTGCGCTTTTTCCTTCATGCCGAAAACCATCGCCGTGAGATTGCTCGGGAAGGAACGCACGATGATGTTGTATTCACGCACCGCATCGATATAACGCTTGCGCGCGACGGCAATGCGGTTCTCCGTGCCTTCGAGCTGCGCCTGCAGGTCGCGGAAATTGGCGTCCGACTTCAGCTGCGGATAGTTTTCGGCAACCACGAGCAGGCGCGACAGGGCGGACGACAGACCGGCTTGCGCCTGGGCGAATTTTTCAAAGGCCTGCGGATCGTTGACCAACTCCGGCGTCGCCTGTATCGAACCGACCTTGGAACGCGCGTTGGTCACGCCGAGCAGCACATCCTTTTCCTGCGCAGCAAAACCTTTTACGGTCTCCACCAGGTTGGGGATCAGGTCGGCGCGGCGTTGATACTGATTGACGACCTCAGCCCAGCTCGCCTTGATCTGTTCGTCGGTCGCCTGCAGGTCGTTATAACCGCAGCCCCCGGAAATCAATGAAAACACCAATAGAATCAATATATTAAGTTTTTTCATCAAGGACTCCTCAAATGCGCTGTGAATAGTGCGACGAGAATACCGTTTAGTTGGCGGCAGCGTGCTCCGATTGCAAGCCCCGCATCGTAGTCACTGCAAAACAAAGATCTTCCCAAGCTTTCGCCTTGTCGGGCAGCGTGCGCAGCAGATAGGCAGGGTGATAAGTCACGATCAGAGGAATACCGCCGCAATCATGCACGCCGCCACGCAGGCTGGAAATGCTTGCGTCGCGACCCAGCAGGTTTACCGCGGCCACCTTGCCCAGCGCGACGATCAGCTTCGGCCGGATCAGTTCGATCTGCCGTTTCAGATAAGGGGAGCAGGCCGCCGCCTCATCCGGTTGCGGATTGCGGTTACCCGGCGGCCGGCACTTAACGATGTTGGCGATGTAAACATTGGCGTCGCGTTTGAGATTAATCGCGGCGAGCATGTTGTCGAGCAGTTTGCCGGCCTGACCGACAAAGGGTTCGCCCTGCGCGTCTTCATCCGCACCCGGTCCCTCACCGACAAAAAGCCAATTTGCGCGCTCGTCGCCGACACCGAATACCGTTTTATTGCGGCCCTTGTGCAGCGCGCAGGCGGTGCAGTCGGCGACGCAGGCCTTCAGCGAAGTCCAGTCCAAGCTGGCGACGTCAGCCGGCGTCGCCGCAACCGGCGCCGTTGGCGGCGACGGTTCTTCCGCGATCAACTTGCGCGCGGCAGTCACCGGTTCCGACACCGGCTCTTCAACGGTGACGCCAGGCCCGGCACGCAACCGCCAGATCGGGCTGATCCCCATCTCGCGCAGCATTTCCTCGCGCCGCTGATTGTCGCTCATGCCAGTTTTTTCTCCATCGTCACCGCATCCTCACGGCCGTCATGAGCCGGATAGTAACCTTTGCGGATGCCGATTTCGGCAAAGCCGTGATGCACATACAAGGCGCGCCCCCCCCGATTCGACGCCCGGACTTCAAGGTAAACGGTGCCGGCCGTGCAATCGTGCGCCATTTGCAGCACGAACTGCAACAATTCACTGCCCAATCCGCGCCGCTGCAAATCGGCAGCAATACTCAGATTCAGCAGATGCGCTTCGCCGGCAGCAACCATGGTCACCGCATAACCGATCAGGCGCCCGTCCCTCTCCATGACCCAGCAGTGGTAACCCGAAGCCAGCGAATCGGCGAAATTGCCGCGCGTCCACGGGTGGGTATAAACCGAGCGCTCAATGGCCTCGACGGCATCGAGATCACCGGCGGTCATCAAGCGCAGCCGGGGCTGCGTATCGAGTTGCGCGCTCATCGTTCCGCGGTTTTCAAAGCAACCTTGTCGCGGACATAAACCGGCGCGGCCTGCTCAGCCGGCAGTCCGCGTCCGGCATCAAACACCGGCGCGGCCAGTCGCGCGATATCGCGGGCATGCGGATAGACATCAGTTCGCAGCGCCGACAGTCCCGTCCCCAGCCTTTGCCGAAGCACATCGCCGTAAGCAGTAAAACCGCTGCCGCATCCGGTCCAGCCCGCCCCATCAATCAAGGGCACTGCCGCCGGCGCGCAGACGCGCGGCGCCGAAATTTCATGCCACAGTCCATCCTGCAGCTCATAAGCGGCGTGATAAACCTCCTGCATGCGCGCATCCAGACAGCAGATCACGCGCGGTACATCACTGGCTGCGGCCATGGCCTGCAGGGTGCCGATGCCCACTACCGGCAGGTCCGCGGAAAACGCCAGTCCCTGGGCCACCGCGCAGGCAATGCGCAGGCCGGTAAACGATCCCGGGCCCTCGCCGTAAGCCAGACCATCGAGGTCGTGCAGGGTCAGTCGCGATTCGGCCAGCACTTCATCGACCATCTGCATCAGTAACGAGGAGTGTGACTGACCTGCCGCAACCGCCCGCTCCACGCATGCGCCATCCCGCCACAATGCGGCGCTGCAATAATCGGTGGAAGTATCAAAAGCGAGGATATTCATCGGAAACGGATGCGACGGGGAACAGTGATTGTAGCTTACGCCGCAGGGCAGCCAGTCCCTGGCGGCTGCGTTATACTGTTTCGGCTGACGTGAAATCAACGACAAAAATCAAGGCGTTACAAACCATTCATGAGAGCACTTTTTAATCTACTGGGTACCCTTCTGGTTGGCGGCCTGATCATTCTGGGCATTGGCGGCGTCGCCTATCACCTGTTCCGCGAGAACGGCTGGCTGTCACAAGGGCTGGGAGCCCTGTGGGAGGCGCATTACGAAGCCCCCTTCATGACACTGACCCTGCTGATCGCCGGTTTTCTGGTATTCAAGGCCCTGCACTCGGCGCAAGTCGGCAACAACAGCAAAAGCAAAATTCCTGATTTTGTGATGTTCACATTCATCGCCATCGGCATCTTTTTCTTCGGCCGCTGGCTGACGTCCGGACATATCTGATTTAACCACCGTCGCGGATGATCCTCCGCCGGCGGCAATCCACCTCGGAGCATACCCATGAGCGATATCCAACGTTTTAACAGCGACTCGCGCCTTTCGCGCGCTGTCATCCACGGCAATACCGTCTATCTCGCCGGCCTCACCGCCGATGACCGCAGCAAGGGCATGCGCGAACAGACCGTCGAAATCCTGGCCAAGATCGATGCAATGCTGAAAACAGCGGGCACCGACAAATCAAAACTGCTGACGGCGACGATCTGGGTCACCGACATGCGCGATAAAGCCAAGATGGATGAAGCCTGGATTGCCTGGGTCGATGCGAAGAATGTTCCGGCGCGAGCCTGCGTCGAAGCCCGCCTCGGCACCCCGGATACCCTGGTGGAAATCATGGTGCAGGCAGCAAAATAAGGACGCGGCAAATACTGCATCGCCTGGTCTTAAAAACAAAAGCGGCGCCTCATGCGCCGCTTTTGCTTTGAACCGGAGCACTTCAGCTTTTGGTCGCGCGCGCCTTGGTCTTGATTTCGATGCCGGCCCAGCGCGCGAGATCGCGATGGATGCGGCTCACCCGCTCGGTCTGCCGCTTGGCCGGGAAGCGCTCATAAAAACCATCGCCCTTGAATTGGGCGCGATGCTCGGCCCAGGGTGAAAGCCGCTCTTCCCAGCGTTTGATGCGACCCTGTGCAGGTTCGGCATCCGAGCGCGCAAGATCGGCGCAAACCCGGATCATCGCCTTCAACGCCACCGGCCGGGTGATCTGGTAGCTGTCATGCCCCCAGGCATCGCCCCACACCTTGTGCGCGGCCTTGAGAAAATCGCGGATGATTTCGTAGAAACGTTCACTTTCGCGATACAGGTTGCTGGTGCGGCTGATCTTGCGCCAGTCGGCGCTGATCCAGCGGTGCAATTCGTTGAACAGTTCCGCCTGCAGAATCCACTTGTCCTTCTGACTGCGGCCACCAAGGCGGTTGATGCGGTACTGCAGCGGGCTGTCGTCTTCCGAATAAAGATCCTCGACCATGCGCGCGGCAAAGCGTTTGTCGGGATCAGCCCAGGACACGCGTTCATACAGATCCACCAGATGGCTTTTGTTGATGCGCGTCGGCGTGGAGTTGATGATAACGAACATCTCGGCAGCAAAGTCCTCGCTGCGACCGTCGAAAATCACGCAAGGCACGTTGATCGATGCCGCTTCCGCCGGGTGCTCCATCAGATAGAACTTCAGCGCCGCCAGACGATGCTGGCCGTCGATGATCAGGTATTTGGAAGCCGGCTCGGACAGATGACCAACCGAGTCCTGCCCGGGCAGCGATTGAAAACGCAGTTCGTCGGAAGTGAACAGCAGCACGGTGCCGGGAATCGGCGGCTGGCTTACCGCCATTTCATAAAAATTTCGCAACTGACGGACCTTGGCCTTGGACATCTGGCGCTGAAAGGCCTCGTCGGTGCGCTCGATGCGGGAAATAAACTGGGCAATCTCGTCCTGCTGGGGCAGGCTTTGCGGCGTGATCTCCTCGCCCTCGCCATAAAACCGGCTGATGAAGCGAACCCGCTCCAGCACTTCCTTGGCCGGATAGCTCGCGAAGTAAAACAGACCGTCCTTTTGTCTGATGCGCGTTGCCAGCATGGTGCCTGATCCCCTTTTGCTCTTGTTGTAAGTCCTTGGCGCGTCGCAGGTTTTCCCTTGCCGCGCAGGTTACCGGTGGATTGCGGATGTCATTCTAGCGTTCGCAACTGCCTAAAAGCGAGGCACTCGGGGGGCAGGACCACGAGATTTTAATAAATTCCTTTAAAAACAAATAATTAGTTAGGACTTCAGGAAGGATTCAAAACTCCCGATTTCGCCATACGCGAACCGGTATGGACTGCTGAAATACGCTCCCCGCAAATGCGGGCATAAAAAAAGCCGCCCCGTCAGGAGCGGCTTTTTATCAGGATGACGTTCAGCTGCGCGGTTGAGCAGGCGCACCGGTTCCCTGGGGGCGGCATTTCGAAGGATCCGCCTTGCACTGGGCCTGACGCTCTTCCGCCCGGGCCTTCATTTCCTTGCAGCGCTCGGGATTCTCCGCACACATTTTTTCGCGCTGTGCCTGGCGCTCCTGCCGGCATTTCGCCGGATCGGCCTGGCACTGCGCACGACGCTCTTCCACCTGGCCTTTCATCTCCTTGCAGCGTTCCGGATTTTGCTCGCACATTTTGTCGCGCTGCGCCTTGCGTTCCTGCTGGCACTTCGCCGGATCAGCCTTGCACTGCGCATGGCGCTCTTCCGCCTTCGCCTTCATTTCCTTGCAGCGATCGGGATTCTCCGCGCACATCTTTTCGCGTTGCGCCTTGCGTTCCTGCTGACATTTCGCCGGATCCGCCTTGCAAGCCTCGTGGCGGGGTCCGTACGAACCTTCGCCGGGCTTGGCGCCATCCGCCGCCAACAAGGGCATCGCCACCATCGCACTCACCAGCATCATCAGTTTCAGCTGCAGTTTCATGATCAATTCCTTTTGAATGTCGTTCAGCGTTCACGGCGCGGTTGATAGATTTCCCGCCGTGCCTTGTCGAGATCCCGGTGCAGATCGCGGCGCTCGTCGTCCGACAGACGCTGATGCTGTTGCTGCCGCTCGAAACGTTCGGGCTGCCCTGCATCACGCTGTCGCTGCGGTCCGCGGTCAGGCCGGCTCTGGCCCTGGAGCGATGGCAGATCGCGCCAGAAACCGGCTTCCGCCGGCACTGACTGCAGAACTCCACACCCCAGAACGATTGCCAGCCAGATTTTCATGCACCAATATCCCAGTAATTACAGCCTGCCGTCCCTAAACCGGCGTCATGCCGTCGATTGTAACTGTGACGGCCCGCGGGCGGCATCTTCGTCGCCTGTCCATTCTGGTTTTCATGATCATCGTGACCTCCAAGCTGTCGGGTTATGCCGGGAACCGGATCAGGCCCACGGCCGCGCCCCATCGGAGCGTTGAGACCATTTTCGGCGCCAGCTGTAAGCCAACTGTTTCCGGAAACTGCCATTGTGTAAGCAATTGTTGCCGGATCGCGACAGGCCGCATCAAACAGCCAACATGCTAAACCCGCAGCAAACACCGGCAGTCCGCGAATTTGTAAGACTTTGTTGCGGCCCCATGGCCTGACGCCGCCGAACTGGCTAGGATTGCGCCATGACCCAGACCAAAACCCGGATTCTTGTTGTTGACGACGACGTGCGGCTGCGCGACCTGCTCAACCGTTACCTCACAGAACAGGGTTATGCCGTGCGCGTGGTCGCCGATGCGGTGGAAATGAACCGCTACCTGACACGCGAACGCTACGACCTGATGATCCTCGACCTGATGCTGCCCGGCGAGGACGGCCTGTCGATCTGCCGCCGGCTGCGCAGCGGCGGTGAAACCTTGCCAATCATCATGCTCACCGCCAAGGGCGACGACGTCGACCGCATCGTCGGTCTCGAACTCGGAGCCGACGATTACCTGCCCAAGCCCTTCAACCCGCGCGAACTCGTCGCACGTATCCAGGCCGTGATGCGCCGCCAGCCACCCGCGGCCCCGCCGGGCGCACCCGGCGCTGCAGCGCAGGTCATCGAGTTCGGCGAGTTCCGTCTCAATCTTGGAACACGCACACTGTCGCGCAATGGCGAAGACCAGTCGCTGACCACCGGTGAATTCGCGCTGCTCAAGGTCCTCGTCGAACATCCGCGCACGCCGATGTCGCGGGACAAACTGATGGAACTCGCGCGCGGCAGGGAATTCGGCGCTTTCGACCGCTCGATTGACGTGCAAATCTCGCGCCTGCGCAAAATCATCGAACCCGATCCGGCGAAACCCGCCTTCATCCAGACCGTCTGGGGATTCGGCTACGTGTTCATCCAGGACGGCAAGGCACAATGAGGCTGTGGCCGCGCACGCTGCTCTGGCGCAGCGTGCTGCTGATTGCCGGACTGCTGGTCGTCGCCCATCTGGCCTGGCTGCAGATTTTCCGCGCATCCGAAGTCGAACCGCGCGCGCTGCAGGCCGCGCAGCAGGTGGTCAGCGTCGTCAACCTGACCCGAGCCGCGCTGGTCACCGCCGACCCCGGCCGGCGTTATGCGCTGCTTGATGAACTGGCGCAGCGTGAAGGAATCCAGGTCTATACCGGTGATCCCGATGAAGCCGTGCCCTCGTTGCCCGACCGGCCCTTCCTGCGCATCATGGCCGCGCAACTGCGCGAACGCCTCGGTGAACAGACACGCTTGACGCTGGAACGCGAAGGCATCGCCGGCGTCTGGGTCAGTTTCCGCATCGATACCGACGAATACTGGGTATCGCTGCCGCGCGGACGTATCGAACGCAATGAACCGCTGCGCTGGATCGGCTGGGGCGCACTGGTGCTGGCAATGGCGGTGATCGGCGCATTTCTTGTGGTTGCCCGCATCAACCGGCCGCTGCGCGAACTGACACGCGCCGCTGAAATACTGGGCCGCGGCGCCACACCCACACGCGTGGCCGAAGACGGCCCCGCGGAAATCCGCACCCTCGCCCGCGCCTTCAACCAGATGGCCGCCGACATCCAGCGCCAGGACGAGGAACGCGCGCTGCTGCTGGCCGGTGTCTCGCATGATCTGCGCACGCCGCTGTCGCGCATCCGCCTCGCACTGGAAATGCTGGATGATCACGGCAATGCCGACCTCAAGGCCGGTGTCGCCCAGGATATCGGCGACATCGACACCGCGATCGGCCAGTTTCTCGATTTCGCCCGACCGGTTGACGCCGAGCAGATCTCCTGTCAATCCGACCCCAATGCGCTGGCGCGAACGGTGATCGAACGCTACAAGCGAAACGGCCGCGACATCGTCATGCATGCAGGCAATACAGCGCCCCAGGCCCTGCGCACGCAGGCGTTCCAGCGCTTGCTCGCCAACCTGATCGATAACGCCCTGCACCACGGCAGCGGCACCGTCGAAGTCGCCATAGCGCGAGAAGGATCATCCAATATTGTTGAAGTGCTGGATCGCGGCCCGGGCATACCGTCAGCCGATGCGACGCGCATGCTGCAGCCCTTCACACGTTTGAACAGCGCACGGTCCACCAGCGGAACGGGACTGGGACTGGCGATTGTCGACCGCATCGCCCGGCTACACGGCGGTCAGGTGCAGTTGCTGCCGCGCGAGGGCGGCGGATTGCGCGCCCGCGTAGAACTGCCTCTCGCCTAGCGACGCAACCGGAATGAGGTATTGCGCAGCCGGATCGAGAGCACCCGCGCCATCGCAAACAGGAAATCGCGCGCCAGCGCGGGCTCGGATTCGCCAAACTCGGCGAAGTTTTCATACGGCAGCAGCAATAGCGTGCCGTCGGCCACCGCCCACACGTTCGCTGACCGCGGCTGGCTGTCAAAAAAGGATTGTTCGCCAAGAATGCTGCCGGTGGTGATGCGTGCCAGCGATGTCATGCTGACATCATCGACCTGGGTCACGCCGACCTCCAGCATGCCTGCAGCAACGAGATACAGTGTTCGGTCCGCGGCGCCGCGCTGAATCAACACTTCACTGGCGCGAAAATGCCGCGGCGTGGTGCGGGTCAGCAGTTTTTGCCAGTTGGCTTCATCCCAATGCGGCAATGCGAGCACGTCAGGCGCAGCGCGCGTCGGTTCCATGTGCTTGAAAACAGCAGCCCAGTCAACCTCGCTCATCGCAATTCCTGACGCAACGTGGAGAAGATTGATTATAAGGCCAGGCGCACCGAGGCGACCGGCATGCTCAGTCTCCGGCCCGGCCTACCGTGGTGACTGCATGGCTGATCAGGGCCACCGCTTCGGCGACCACACCTTCCCCGCGGCCGACAAAACCCAGCTTTTCAGCGGTCTTCGCCTTGATATTGACGTCATCTACATGCACGCCGAGATCGGCGGCGATATTGGCGCGCATCGCGGGAATATGCGGCGCCATTTTCGGCGCCTGCGCAATGATGGTCGCATCAACATTGACCACTGCCAGATTGCGTTCCTGCAGCAACTGCACGACGGCGCGCAGCAGCTCGCGGCTGTCTGCACCCTTATAGCGCGGATCGGTATCCGGAAAATGTTTACCGATGTCACCCAATCCTGCGGCGCCGATCAGCGCATCGCAAAGCGCGTGCAGCAGCACGTCGGCATCGGAATGCCCGGCGAGTCCGCACTCAAACGGAATGGTCACGCCTCCGATGATCAGCGGCCGTCCTTCAACCAGCGCATGCACGTCAAAACCTTGTCCGATTCGCATTTTATTTCTCTGCAGATTGTGAAGTCCGGGCGAGGATCAGTTCTGCCAGCACCAGATCTTCGGGATAGGTGATCTTGAAATTCGCCGCACTGCCCTGCACCAGGCGCGGCTTCGCGCCGATCTGTTCGACAGCACTGGATTCATCGGTAACAGCGGCGATGTCCGCACGGCGCAACGCTTCGATCAACACGCGATAACGGAACATCTGCGGCGTCTGTGCTCGCCAAAGATGGTCGCGTCCTTCGGTCTGCACCGCCTCCTGCGCGGCATTCGCGCGTTTCAGCGTATCCGCAACCGGCACCGCCAGCAGCCCGCCCACTTCACTGTCGCCGATTTCCGCGATCAGGCGGTCGATGTCGGTTGCATCCAGACAGGGACGTGCCGCATCGTGCACCAGCACCCAGTCATTGGCATCCAGCGCATCATTCGCTGCCAGCAATCCGTTGAATACGCTGGCAGCGCGGGTCTCGCCGCCACAGTACAGCGCACTGAGCTTGGCCTCACAACCCTGCCAGTCGCAGCGGTTGAACTGGGTGTCACCCGGCGCCAGCACGACAAAAACCTGTTCGATCCGCGGATGCGCGCACAGGCGATGCACAGCGTGCTCGATCAACGGCCTGCCGGCCAGCGGCGCATATTGTTTGGGCATACCCGCACCCATGCGCGACCCGCTGCCGGCGGCAGGAATCAGGGCAACATAACGGGCTACTGCGGTTTTGGCGGTCATAGTTAGTGTCATGGACCCGGACACTCTCACCGTGCTTTATGCTGGCGCAGTTCCGAGGTCTCGCAAGGCCCTCGTAATTTACTGATTTTATTGGCATTATAGCAGCGTGTTACGGCGAAATGCCGGACAACGCAACAACACGGCCACCACTCCGCATCATGCATCCGCACCCGCAAGACATGCCGCCTGAAACCGGTCAAACCCTGATCGCGATTGCGCGCAGCGCGATCGCGCGCCAACTGAACCCGGACAAAAGCATCGTTGTACCCGATGCCGACTGGCTGCAGGCAAAGCGCGCCAGTTATGTGACCCTGCTGCACGAAGGCCGTTTGCGCGGCAGCACAGGCACACTGCAGGCACAACGCACGCTCGCCGAAGATGTCATGGCCAATGCGGTTGCAGCCGCCTGCAAGGACCTGCGTTTCAAACCATTGGGAAACGACGAATTCGCGAATACACGCATCGAGGTCTGCGTGCTGTCCGATATCGAAACACTGCCAACTACCGACGAGGCCGCAACCTTGGCCCAATTGCGACCCGGTATCGACGGGGTAATGCTGGAATACGGACGTCATCGCAGCAGCTTCCTGCCCGAGATGTGGGATCAGTCAGCTGATGCCGCTGAATTCCTCGCCCGTCTCAAGTATCAGGCCGGCCTGCCCCCGGATTTCTGGAGCCCTGAAGTCCGGATTGCGCGGTATACCGCGATCAAATGGCAGGAAAACGAGCCAGGCGCCTGAACCCTTTGCGGCCAATCTGTCCGGCATGAAATCCAAAATTGTGCCGGATCAGAAAATTCGGAACATCCAAGACGACCAAACTGTTATACGTCTTGCGTGTTACACCGTTCGCGATTCCCCTTGATTTAGCGCCGGAAAAGACTATGCTGAATCAACAGAAAAACAATGTTAAGTGTCTGCTGCATCAACGACCATGGCGGCAGACCGCACTCCTCACAGGGGGGAGCAGACTGATGCAAAACTGGAAGCTGCCTGTCTACGCGACGCTGGCTTACGTTCTGGCCGGTTCATCATGGATTTTGATCGGGTATTTTCTGAGCAGCACGCTGTATCCGAACGATGCCGCGTCGTTATTTGAACTGGCCAAGGGACTGGTCTTTGTTGGCATCACTGCCACGGTCCTGTTTATTGCGCTGACCTATCTGGATCGGCGCAACGCGGACAACATGATCGCGGGCGATCTCGGCGAGGAATTCAACCGCTCTCTGCGCCATGGCGATTTTGTCGCACGCTGGTTGCCGGCGCTGGTAATCGTCGTCTACTTTGCCATTTTCATGGTCATCGCAGCCGCCCTGTGGTGGGTACGTGAACACACGCTGAATGGCGGCGAAAAGTCGGCGCAGGCCCTGCAGAAGGCGCAGGCTGCTCAAATGAGCAGTTCGCTGGACATTATCAACTTCACGCTGCGTGATATTGCCCGCGACATTGCCGACAGCCGGCAAGCGCTGACGTCTGAACGGCTACGCAGCTACATCCCTGACATCGCATCATCCGTTGCCAACATCGGCTACACAGATGCCTCGGGAAAAGTCATCGCACACACCAACCCTGCTGCCGTCAATCTGGATTTCGCATCAAGGAGGTATTTCCAGTTTCATCGCGACAATCCCAGCAGCGGCTTTCACCTGTCGGAGCCCTTCATCGGCGATGCTGTGGTCCGGAAACTGGTGATAGCCAGCAGACCGATCCGCACATCATCGGGAATATTTGAAGGCGTCGTCACCGCAGTCATCGATCCCGCAATCTTCGGTGCCTACTGGCGACAAACGACAGAAGCAGGCACGACCATTTCGGTTTACGACAGCGACAACCGGCTCCTTCTGCACAGCCCTTACCTCGAAAAAACGATCGAAAATTCCAACTGGCATTCGCTGTCAGCACTGACGGAAGGATCAGAAGACCGTTCCAAAGCATTCCGCGCCACCAGCCCCATCGACGGCGTAGATCAGGTCTATGGCGCGGGCACAGTACCCGGATATCCCAAGCTGCGCCTGATCGTCGGCCTGAACCAGGCGCAATTGCTGGAAAGCTGGTTTGCCTTTGCAGTTACCAGCCTGACCATTTATCTGCTGGTTGCAAGTGGCTTGACTGCACTGACCTTCGCCCTGTTACGACAACTCCGGGAACGCCTGATCCTGCAGCGAAAAGCCGCTGAACTCGCACGTTATCCGTTGCAGAACCGCAATCCGGTATTGACGGTGACCCAGAGCGGAAAAAAACTGTTCCTGAACAATGCAGCACGGCAACTGCTCCAGTCCGTCAAGGGAAAACCGGCCGAAGTTCTTGAGCAGGAACTCGTCGCGATAGCCGTCGAAAAAAACCCCGGACTGCGCGAGTTTGCCATCGGCACTCAGATATGGTCGGCGTCCTTTGTGCCTCACCCGCCAGATTTCTGCGACATCTACCTGACCGATGTGACCACCGCCCGGCAGGGCGAGAACCTGCTTCAGCTGTTCTTCGAGCTGCCCTTCCTCGGCATGGCCATCACATCGCCGGAGAGCAAGCAGTGGGGACGCTTCAATGACCAGCTCTGCCATATCCTCGGCTACTCGCGCACACAACTGATGGAAAAAACCTGGACCGAGTTGACCCATCCTGATGACCTGGATGCCGATGTCACCGAATTCAACCGCACCATGCGCGACGAAAGTGACGGTTATTCGATGGACAAGCGCTTCATCCGCGCTGACGGCACGGTCATCTATACCGTGATCGATGTTCACGCCATCCGTCGCGCGGATCGATCCGTCGAATGTTTCCTCGCCACAATCCAGGACATCACGGAGCGCAAAATGGCTGAAGCCGCTTTGCGCGAAAGCGAACAGAAGTTCAAGGCCCTGGTCGAACAATCACTGATCGGCATCTATATCGTTGATGATGAAAAGCTGATTTACGTCAACCCACGCACCGCTGAAATTTTCGGTTATGAACCTGAAGAACTGAGCGAAGTCAGCCTTGCTAAAATCATCGCGCCGGAAGACCGTGAACTCGTTCGCGAAAACATCCACAAGCGCACTTCAGGCAGCATTAAAACGCTTCGATACGAATTCCGCGGCATCCGCAAAGACGGACAGATCATTGATATCGGCGTACATGGCAGCCGCACCATGCTCGGCAACCGACCCGTCGTTTTGGGAGTGCTGCAGGACATCACCGACCGCAGGGCACAGGAAGTTCTCGTCAAGGACTATATCCATCGCCTCGAACGTTCGATCATGTCCACCGTGCAGGCCATTTCACACATGGTCGACCTGCGCGACCCCTACACCTCCGGACATGAGCGGCGGGTGGGCGAACTGGCGGCGGCCATCGGCACCGAACTCGGACTGACCGAGCATCAGGTCACCGGGCTGCGGGTGGCGGGCGGCGTGCATGATGTTGGCAAAATTGCCGTGCCCGCGGAAATCCTGTCCAAACCGACGCGCCTCTCAGCAGCTGAATTCGCCATCGTCAAAACCCACGCGCAGCAGGGTTACGAAATTCTCAAGGACATCGAATTTCCCTGGCCGATTGCCAATGCGGTCTGGCAGCACCATGAGCGTCTTGACGGCAGCGGTTACCCACGCGGACTGCGCGGCGAAGAAATCAGCCTCGAAGCTCGTATCCTTGCGATCGCCGATGTCGTCGAATCGATGAGCACCCACCGGCCCTATCGTGCCGCACTGGGTCTGGACCCCGCCTTTGCCGAACTCGAATCCAAATCCGGCTCGCTCTACGACCCCACCGTGGTCGTAGCCTGCATCAAACTGTTCCGGGAAAAGGGCTATCAGTTGCCGGCCTAGACCCGAAACCCGAATCTGCACAAACCCGCACAATCGGTTTAAAATAACAATAAAAACAAAAGGTTACGAAAATGCGCGCGTTGATGCATTGGCTGGATCGCAATATCCTTGAACTCGGTCGCGAGATGCGGCTGTCCTATCTGCCGCCATTGATGGTCTATATGGCCGCCGGCATTTCCGGCCTCACCGGCATCGTCGGCACCTTCTTCGTCAAGGACTACCTCAGTCTGTCTGCGCAATTCCTTGCCGCACTCGGTTTCTGGGCCGGCGTGCCTTGGGCACTGAAAATGCCGCTGGGGCATCTCGTTGATCTGATCTGGCGCTGGAAAAGCCTGCTGGTGTTTCTCGGCGCAGCGATGATCGCATCGAGCCTGCTGATCATGCTCGGCCTACTGACCGATCGCGACGCGATGTCGGCGATCATGTCGCCAGGCGCATGGTACGTGGCCACAGTACTGCTCGGCGCCGTCGGTTATGTGGTTCAGGATGTCGTCGCCGATGCGATGACCGTCGAAGCCGTGCCGCATGTGGATGCCAGCGGCCGACAAATCGACGCCGCCCAACGCAAACTGATGAACACCACTATGCAGACACTGGGACGCGTCGCCATCATCGGCGGCAGCGTGCTGGTGGCGCTGATTAATCTGTATGTCTTCAGCGGCGCCCATGCGCTGTCGGAAGACCAGAAGGTCGAGATTTACCGGCGCATCTACTTGATGGCGCTGTGCATCCCGGCGATTTCAGTGACCGGCGTACTGATCGCCATGCTACTGCGCCGGCGCGACGCACAACGACTGCGCGCACAGGGACGCAACGCCGCCGAAATCACAAACCTCCTCGACCGCCATCAGGAAAAAACGCAGCCTAACTGGTGGATCCTCGGCGGCAGCGCGGCCTTCGTCGCTTTCACGCTGGGTATGGGATTCAGCGACATCCCCTTCAACCAGGAAATCATTTTTGCCGGCTCCTTCGGCATCATCGCCTTCCTGCTGGTCCGCCTGACCCGCGAACTGGAACCCGATGCGCGCAACACGCTGCTCGGCACGGTGATCGTCATTTTCGTGTTCCGCGCCATACCGGGCCCCGGCGAAGGCGTGACCTGGTGGTTCATTGACGAGCTGAAGTTCGACCAGCAGTTCATTTCACTGCTGTCGCTGATCGGTTCGGTGCTGACGCTGTTCGGCATGTTCCTGTTCCGCCGCTTCATGGCCGACCATTCGATCGCCTACGTCGTCGGCTTCCTGACCGTGATCGGCGGGCTACTGTCGCTGCCCTATGTCGGCATGGTGTTCGGCCTGCACCACTGGACCGCGGCCGCCACCGGCGGCGTGGTCGATGCCCGTTTCATCGCGGTGGTCAACACCGCCCTGGAGTCCCCGCTCGGCCAGATCGCAATGATTCCGATGCTGGCGTGGATCGCCAACTCGGCGCCGGCCCACCTCAAGGCCACTTACTTTGCGGTCATGGCGTCGTTCACCAATCTCGCGCTGTCGGCGTCTTCACTGGGCACCAAATACCTGAACCAGATTTACACGGTGTCGCGGGAGGTCAAGGACAAGGGCGGCGCCGTCACGGTCGCCGCCGACTACAGCCAGCTAGGCGAACTCCTGATCGTGCAGCTGATTCTGGCGATAGCGCTGCCTTTCGCCGCAATCGCGATCATCCGTGCGCTGCGGCTGCGCAGCGCCTGAACGGCGCACACTGAAGCCCCATGGACCTGCAGGAAGCGACACTCACCGACACCACCGACCTGATCCTCAGGGCGGTGGCCTTCGCCGCGCACAAGCATCGCGACCAGCGGCGCAAGGACAAGGAAGCGTCACCCTACATCAACCACCCGATCGAACTGGCGCATGTACTGTGGGATGAAGGCAATGTGCGCGATCCGCTGGTGATTGCTGCTGCCCTGCTCCATGACACGCTGGAAGACACTGAAACGTCGTGGCA
>CANHZX010000014.1 GCA_947465215.1 Betaproteobacteria bacterium
CGGCATTAAAGGCGCGGCTTTCGCAGAACCGGCTGACCCACCCGCTGTTCGACATCGACCGCTACCGGCGCCATCTTGAATCGGCTTATGTCACCATGGCTGAACAGCATCGGCAGGGAAAGCTGCCTCAGGCATTCTCCGTGCAGGCGCTTTCCTGAAGTGTTGAGATTCAGCTGAATCCGTTACTGCCCGGCGCGAATCCACTGCTGTGCGCGCAAGCGAGCATTCTTTCTTCGGGTGTTGTTTTTCTTTTGGTCAGCACGACGCGCATGGATTCAATGGCTCTGGGCGTGCGCAGAATTTCGTCCTGTGGCCGGTTGCCGGCGACGAGGGTTTTGCCGAAATCTGTCAGGTTCATCGAAGTTTCAGTGCACTCAAACCGGTAATCCAGCCAGCCGAGTTGCCAGAACCACTTTGTATATTGCAGCCAGGAGTTCTCATTAAAGGCTCTGATATGTGTCTGATCCTGCCGCGCACCAAGGGAAAGTTCGTGAGGCACGACGATCGTGAATGTTCCGCCTTCCCGGAGCAATTTCAAGCTGTTGTCCATCAATACCGCCAGCTGTTGAACGGTGGTCAGGGTATCAACAGCGACGATTTCGTCCAGCTGGTTTTCGGCGAGGGTCACCGGCCCCCAAGTCAAGGACGAAACGCAAGCAGGGAGTTGCAGCGGCAGCGAAAGATCAAGATGCGTGTCGGGATTGGTGTTTAGGTCAATACCGACGTTCAGATAGCCCTGAAGGTATTGTCTGCCCAGAAGATTGAGTCGTGTTGGTTTACGGGTTGCCACCGCAGGTTCTTTACCGATGACGGTCTGTATGGTTCTTTCCAGAATGTCTGCAAAGTCTGTGTTGCTGCCGGAGGTATAAAACCGGGACAGACGGATTTCGCTTTCACGCCGGAATGCTTCTTCTGACGACAGTAGTTCGGCGACAAAGTCTTCAAAGGGTCTCGATCCCGGGGTAAACAGTACATCCTTGTACAGGGGAGGCGCTGATGTTTCCGGATAGTTTTCGGAAATGACCGGCATGCCGTTTGAGAGCGCATAGAAGGCGCGGATCTGCTGAAAAATCTGCGACTCGTAAAAGTGGAGATTCAGAACCGCTCGGGCCTTGCCCAGCAGGGCGTCCCGTTCTTCGCCGTAAAGCCCGAACACTGTGAGGATCTTCAGGCCCTTTTTTCGCAGCTTTTCGATGATCAGCTTTCTCCGCTCATTCATCGAACCGTAAAAAATCAGATCGTATTCCGGCTGTTGTGCGGGTTTGATTCTCCGCAGTTTTTCGACATGATGGAAATCGACCAGAGCGGTGTTCTGGTGACCGATCATTTTCAGATTGACGCCGGAGTAATCCCAGACAAAATGACGATCCAGGCAGGTCTTGTACTGGGAGCTGATCCAGACGCTCTTTTCGGGAATCTGTTCCGTATTGAAGATCACCGTGTTCGGCGGGTAATCTGGTGCGTCCTTCGGATTGATATGGGCGCCGAAAACGATGTTCAGCCCGTGCCGGAAGAGACGGTTTTTGCTCAGCGTCGCCGGATAGCCTGCTATACGTGCTTTTTCGACGACATATTCAGCGGCCTCAAGCAATGCCATTGCATGGATGTAACCCGGCGGCTGCAACAGGCAGACATTGATTGCCGGTTTGCCAGTGGAGTCTTGCATGCTCATCGCTTGGCGATCATGGTCGTTTGATTATGATGATGTTCATTCTGCCAGATTCACGCAAACGCCTTCATGCCGGGGTGGCAGGATTGCGGATCACGTTGCAATGCCGGGATTGCCGGCGGTTCCTGTCAACTTCGGGCGGTTCAGCACCGGAGGACGAATGACTTTTTTATCGCGCAGATAACGTGTCACCACATCCCAGACCGGTTCGCCGGAGGCGCCTTCAGCGACGGGTGCCCAACTCGCCAGCCGGTAGTTCTTGCTGGCTTCCACGACCTTTCCGTTAAGTCGTAAATCATTGATTCTGTTTCCAATTCTTTGTCCTGGCTCGCAGGCATATTGCAGCCCGCCGACCCTGACCATGTCTCCGCCTTGTTGGTAATAGGGGTCGGGGTTGAACAGGTTGTCGCAGATGTCTTCAAGCAGGTTCTTGAGATTCTCGCCACTGATCGTGTTGACCGTGACATGCGGGTAAGTGATGGCCGTCATATTCATCACGTCCTCGGTCGTGATGGCTTCTCCGGGCAGGATGGAAGTGCCCCAGCGAAAACCCGGCGAGAATGCGATTTCGGCATTCTGGGTTTCCAGCAGGGCATCGAGTATCAGTTGATCGAAGCTGCCGTTGAAATTACCGCGCCGGAACAGCAACCCTTCACTGACAGCCAGTTTTTCCCCGAGTGTTTTTTCGTAGGGCGCGCGGTGTTTGCGGATCAATGCGGACATGCCTGCATCGGGTTTGATCAGGTTGGCAAATACAGGCAGCAGCCGGTAATGTGATGATTTGACGCCGTCTCCTCGCACATCCAGTTCCAGTACGCCGAGAAATTTTCCGTTGGAGCCGGCGTTGGTCACCATTGTGCTGCCAAGCCGGTTTTTCACCATGATCGGCTGTGGCACTGCGTCGTGGGTGTGCCCGCCGAGAATCGCGTCAATGCCGGAAATCCGTGAGGCCAGTTTCAAATCGGTGTCCATGCCGTTGTGCGACAGCAGAACAACAGCCCGCGCCCCTTTTCTGCGGACTTCGTCCACAGCCTGTTGAAGACGTTCTTCCTGAATGCCGAAAGTCCAGTCGGGTACCAGGTGCCGAGGATTGGAGATGGGCGTGTAGGGGAAGGCCTGGCCGATGATTGCAACCGGTGCACCGTTGATCTCGCGCAGGGTGTATGAGCGGAAGACCGGATCGTCAAAGTCTGTGGTGCGGATGTTCTGGGCGAGAAACTCGATGTGGCCTTTGAAATCGCTGTTGATGACTTGCTCAACCCGTTTCGCGCCGTAAGTGAATTCCCAGTGGCCGGTCATGATGTCAACGCCCAGCAGCAGGGCGGCTTCCACCATATCCTGTCCATTGCTCCAGAGCGCCGTGGCTGAACCCTGCCAGGTGTCACCGCCATCCAGCAGCAGGGCGCCTGGCCGCTGAGCACGGATTTGCTTGACCAGGGTTGCAAGACAGGCAAATCCGCCGACTTTACCGAAGGTGCGCGCGGCATTCACAAAATCGAGGTGGGTGTAGGCGTGGGCGTCCCGCGTGCCCGGCCTGATCCCGAACTTTTTCAGCAGGGCTTCGCCGACGAGGTGGGGAACACGACCGCGGGCATCGGCAATGCCTATGTTGATGTCCGGCTCACGGAAATGGCTGGGCAGCAATTGCGCATGACAGTCGGTCATGTGCATCAGGGTGACGTTGCCCCGCGCCTTGCCCAGATCGTAAAGAGAGCCTGCATGTGCCGCGGCATATGCGTTGTTGGCGGCCATGGGCATGCCCTGGGCCGCGGCGACGGCCAGCAGTTGCAGAAACTCCCGGCGGGACAGGTTCATTGCGGCGGACCCTGAAAAAAGCAGGCCTGGGTCACCAAGCCTTGTGTCAATGCGTTTGCGCCGCGCTTACTTGTTGATCGGCGACTGCGGATCGATCAGATATGCCACCATGTGTGCGACCTGTTCAGGTGTCAGATGTCCGGTGGCGCCAAGGCGAGGCATGTTGGAGCAGGGGAAATAAACCCAGGCGTTGTAAATCTTGTCGTAAGTGTATTTGGCGATGGCTTCGGAGTTGCCGCGCTGTTTTCCGTATCCCGTCAGTGCCGGGCCGACATTGCCGACATTGATTTCTCCCGGCGCCAATCCATGGCAGTTCTGGCACAGCGCACCGTTTTCCTTGCGGTTTTCGGTCTTGCCGTCGCGGATGCGGTCGCCGGCGCCGTCATGGGCCAGCATGTCGCCGGTTTTCCAGTCGCCGACGATTTGGCCAGAAGCCGGGTATTTGATCGAATCACGTGCGAGTTTGACTACTTCCGCAGCCTCCTCGGTGCTCAGAATTGCGTCACCGACCTTGCTGCAGATCTGCTGGGACCGGTCCTGTTCCAGCCGCTTGAGGTGAGCGGGCGATGCCGAGAAGGCCTCAAATACCATTTTCTCGGCAATCTGCCGGGTCGTGGCCTGGTCGGGATAGGTGGCGCAACCCGCAACCAGCAGACCAGCTGCCGCGAACAGGAAACATGGAAATGAATTTTTCATGTCAGTATCCCCTCAACGTTTAAATCCGGGCACCTGGATAACGGCGTCATTGCCCTGACGGTTGAGGAAGGTAGTGAGTGCAATCGAATATTCGGTTGCGTATTTCAGATCGGGCAGCCGCATCTGCCACACGCAGTCGTTCAGGCGCCACTGCATAGTCCTGACCACGTAGTGCGAACCGCGATAGGCGGGCCATGTGGAGGAGACCTCCTGTGTACCCGCCTTGCTCGTCATATGCACCAGGTCCTGCAGGCGGATGCGTTTACCGGGCTCGCCATGGCATTGCACGCAGCCAAAATCGGTTTGTCCGCTGCGGCGGTAAAACAGATATTCGCCCGCCTTGTACATCTCGTATTCTTTCTGATGGTTCAGCGATACGTTGACCTTCATGCCATTTGAACGTGACGTGATGAACAGGGCCAGCGCTTCGATGTCCGAACCTTTGCTCGCCGGAGCGCTGATGGCTGTCTTGACGAGTTCGTTCCGGTCAAAACCCTGCAGGCGCGTCATGCAGGTCAGCAGCCGGGTTTCGAGATCCTCCACGCGATCGGTATCGGCAAAGTAGCGCGGCAGGCGTGCAGCAGCGCCCTCGAGTTTTCCAGGGCCCATGCCGAAGTCGCATTGTTCCAGCGAAACTTTTTTGGGACCGCGCTTTTCGTAAAACAGCGCCTGACCCTGGTCTATCCATAACTCTCCGGGGTTGTCCTCGATCAGCATCTTCCGACCGACCGCAAGCGGGTCACCGCTTTGCGCGAAAAGGGGCGGGATGACTGCGAGTTGCAGGGCGGCTATTGCAGCCGCCCAAATGCCAAGCCGGGTATCCATGGTCTCTTCTTTGTTCCTGGATTTTTCAGTCGCGGTCAGGAGCCGGCCATTACGGCAACTTCGTCGGTGCGCTTGTCGTCTTTGTTGTCTATCCAGGTCACGGTGATTTTGTCGCCGATCTTTGCGCCCTTGACGCGGACGCCCAGGAATGGATCCCGCGAGATGGCCTGGCTCCATTGCGCATCGAGCACGGTGCGGCCATTGTGTTGAACAATGACGCTTTGAATGAAGTGCAGCGGCACCACGCTGGTTGCCGTTTTCCGGGTTCCGGTTTCCATCGGGTGGCGCATCAGGATGCGAACGTCTGCGATATCTCCCTGCAGCGTCGCGCGGATTTTCATCGGGTCAGCCATGTTTTTCCTTATCTGGGATTCAATCCGTGGGGGCGATCAGCCGCAGCCGCCGACGGTTACTTTGACTTCTTTGCTGGCCGTGTAGAACTTGCCGTCGGCCTTGACGATGGCGCGCACATCGGAAGTCTGTCCCATCTTCAGTCGAGTCGATACGTAACTGTCTGCACCGGCCAGGATGTCGAAACTGGCTGCGAGGGGGAAGGGGTTTTTCTCGGCAATGATGGCGATGCTTTGGGTATTCGGGATGCGGCTGGTCACTGCAACAGGAACGATGGCGCCGTTCTCGGCAATGTCTGGTGCCGTGATGCTGATGTCCTTGCTGTCGATCAGATTGCTTGCCCCCAATCCTTTCAGGGTTTCTGCGACAGCTTTGGCTTCGAAAGCATTTTTATTCCATGGCGCAGACCAGGCGATACCGGTTTTGAGCAGTCCGGTCGCGGCCGCAATAAAAACGGCACCTGCACCGCCTGCAAAATGCAGAAATGAGCGGCGGTTTTTTTTCATGTCGATTTCTCCTGTTGAATCGTTGCGCCGTCGTGTTCCGCGGCTTCACCAGAGGCATGGCGAAAATAGGGCGTTTGATGCTAGCCAACAGCGCTGTGCTTGTCTACCGGCGTTCTTCTGTAGCAATGGATCGTGTCGTTATGATTTGGCCAGCCAGACGCCGGATTTGCCGCCGCGTTTTTCCTGCAAACCCAGCGACTCGATGCGCATGCCGCGATCCACGGCCTTGCACATGTCATAGATGGTCAGCAAAGCGACGCTGGCAGCCGTCAGGGCTTCCATCTCCACGCCGGTTCTTCCCAGTGTTTCAGCGGTGGCGAGACAGGTGACAGCATGGTCCTTGCGCGAGATGCGAAATTCAATTTCAACCTTTGTCAGCGCCAGCGGATGACATAGCGGAATCAGAGTCGCGGTCTGCTTGGAGGCCTGAATGCCGGCGATCCGCGCGATACCCAGCACATCGCCTTTTTTTGCCGTGCCCGAGACAATCAGGCGCAGCGTTGCGGGCTGCATGACGATACGTCCGCTGGCGCGCGCGAGACGTTGGGTCTCGGCTTTGCCTGCGACATCCACCATCCATGCCTGCCCCTGGCTGTCGAAATGGGTTAATTTTCGTGTAACAGATTGTTTTTTCATTGGGAACTCCTCGAAGGCGGATTTATCATAGCACCATGAACCTGCGGTTATTACTGTTGCTGGCCCTGTTGAGCGTACCTCGAGTATTGGCGCAAGCCCTGCCGGAGCTTGGCGATGTCTCGGGCGCAGCAATTTCGCCTGCCGATGAACGGAAACTCGGTGAAAGCATCATGCGCGAGATTCGCCGTGATCCGGCCTATCTGGATGATGCCGAGGTGGCGGAATATGCCAACAGCCTCGGCTCGCGGCTGACTGCACGCAGTGATTCGGCAAGGCAGGAATTCGAGTTTTTTGTCGTTCGCGACGGTCAGATCAATGCGTTTGCCTTGCCCGGAGGATTCATCGGCATTCATACCGGGCTGCTGCTGGCGGCTCAGAGCGAGTCCGAAGTCGCCGGCGTTGTTGCGCACGAGATCGCTCACGTGACCCAGCGCCACATTGCCCGCATGATCAACCAGCAGGGACAAAACCAGTTGATGTCCCTGGCTTCCATGGCTGTCGCCCTGCTGGCTGCACGTTCCAATTCCCAGGTTGCCGAGGCGGCCATCGCATTCGGCCAGGCAGGCGTCGTGCAGAACCAGCTCAATTTCACAAGGGACAATGAGCGCGAAGCGGATCGTGTCGGCGTACAGTTGCTCGATAGCGCGGGTTTTGACCCGCGGGGCATGGCAACGTTTTTCGAGCGCCTGCAGCGGGCGACGCGGGTTTATGAAGGCGGGGCACCCGCTTATCTGCGCACCCACCCTTTGACTTTCGAGCGGATCGGCGATATTCAGGGGCGTGTCGAGCAGATGCCTTATCGTCAGGTGCCGGACAGCCTGGGGTTTCAGTTGATTCGCGCCAAATTGCGCGCCGAGAACGATACGCCGCGCGAAGCCATCGCTTTTTTCGAAGCCAGCCTCGGCGAGCGCAAATTTCTGTCCGAGACCGCTTCTCGTTATGGTCTGGTCGCGAGTCTGATCAGAGCGCGCGATTATGAACGTGCCAAACGTGAACTCGCGCCGTTGCTAAAAACGGCAAGCCCGATCATCGAAAATCTTGCCTGCCGCATTCCGGATGAGGCTGGAGATGCCGCGCAGGCGCTGGCGTGTTACGAAGCGGCAAGGCGTCTCTATCCTGCGCCCCGTGCGCTGTTCTACGGACAGGTCGAACAGCTGCTGCGTCTGCGGCGTCCGGCGGATGCCCTGAAATTGATCGATTCGCGTTTGCAATCCCAGCCCGACGAAGCACGGCTATACCGGCTGCAGGCGCAAGCCTATGCTGCGCAGGGCAACACGCTGTCCCAGCATCGTGCCCAGGGCGAGGCCTATGCCCGGGCAGGTCAGATCGGGCCGGCTCTGGAGCAGTTCCAGATCGCACTGAAAAGCGGCCAGGGCGATTTTTACCAGCTCTCGGCGATTGAGGCCCGCATTCGCGAATTGCGGCGCACGCTGATTGAACAGGAGCGCAAGCGCTGAGGCATCATTCATGGCGCCTGTTTGATGGTATTTTGGACGGATGAGCGACCCTCTCGAATCAGCCGCCGGGGACTCTCCGTCATCCGGGGGGCGCAAGATCGGCAAGTACGAAATCATCAAGGAGCTTGGTCGCGGCGCAACCAGCGTGGTTTACAAAGCCTATGATCCGTTTCAGGATCGCGAAGTCGCCGTAAAGGCGGTTTACCCCGAGGCCCTGGGTGATGACGAACACGGGCGCCGTTACCGCAAGCTGTTTGTCACCGAGGCCTCACTGGCCGGCAAGCTTGCTCATCCGCATATTGTCGCCATTTACGATGCCGTGGCCGAGGAGTCTGCCAGTTATATTGTGATGGAGTATGTCAATGGTTCGACGCTGGAGCAGTACGCCCGGCTCGAACAACTGCTGCCGTTGCCGCGTGTTCTGGAGATTATTTACAAGTGTGCCCGGGCATTGGATTACGCTGCGAGGGAGGGCGTCATCCACCGAGACATCAAACCCGCGAACATCCTGCTCTCCGGCGAAGCCGACATCAAAATTTCCGATTTTGGCGCTGCGCTCAATACTTCCAGCGATACGACGCAGATCACGGGCGTGGGCTCACCGGCTTACATGTCGCCTGAGCAGGTCCGCGAGCAGCCGTTGACGTACCAGACGGATATTTTTTCTCTGGGTGTTGTTTTTTATCAGTTGCTGACCGGACGGCTGCCCTTCGCCGGCACCAATAATTACAGCATCATTTACCAGATCATCAACGTTGAGCCGGTGCCGCCGAGCCGGTTCCGCGCTGAAGTACCCGTGCGCGTCGATGGCATCGTGCTGAGAATGCTCAGCAAAAATACCGCCGAGCGCTACCAGACCTGGGGTGACCTTGCCGGCGATCTTGTCGAGGCGCTGGGCGGATCGCGCGTCAAGGCGCCGGATGCCATGCCCGAAGCCGGGAAATTCGACACCCTGCGCCGTCTGGAATTTTTCCGCGCATTCAGCGATGTCGAGCTCTGGGAAGTGCTGCGTCTGGCAAAGTGGTTACCCCTGCCCGCGACGGCGGCACTGATACAGGAAGGTGATATCGGATCTTCATTTTTCATTCTGGTCGAAGGTGAAGTCGAGGTGCGCAAGCAGGGCAAACTGCTGAGCGTACTCAATGTGGGCGAATGTTTCGGCGAGATGGCCTACCTCGGCAAACACAAATTCCAGCGTTCGGCGAGCGTACTTGCGCGCAGCGATGTCGTGGTTATCGAGATTCGTGCGGAAACCCTGCCCCGCGCGTCGGAGCTGTGCCGCCATCATTTCAACGGCGCGTTTCTCGAGCTGCTGGTGGACCGGCTGTCGGCAGCCAATTTGCGCCTGTCCCGGCTGCTGGATGACAGCAACGTCAGCGTGTTCTAGCGTTCAGCCCACGCCTATAATCGGCTCCCTCGGCCGGCTGGTCGGGCATGGAGTTGCCTTGAGGTGCCCGCGCATAGGCCGTATATTCGCGGTTGAATTTGTTCCCATTTCGATAAAAGCGAGGTTCACAGATGCAGTTCGACAAGGAACTTGATGCGCGCGGCCTGAACTGCCCGCTGCCCATTCTGCGTACAAAAAAGGCTTTGACGGATATGACCTCCGGTCAGGTGCTCAAGATCATGGCGACGGATCCGGGGTCGGTGAAGGATTTCCAGGCATTTGCGAGGCAGACCGGCAACGATCTGCTGTCCTCGGATGCGGCGGACAAGGAATTCACGTTTTTCATGAAAAAGAAGTAAGTTCTGCCCGTTATGTACGACAACACTGCACATGTTCGTCAAACGGAAAGCTGATCAATGAAAAGTTCCGTAGCGAAGGCAGGACGTCGGCGGTGGCTGCAGGGAGCTGCCGCAGCAGCAATGGTTGCTGCGGGCATGCTCAAACTGCGTGCTGTATTGGCTGCGGGCACGCTGCCGCCGGGCATCGCGCAGATCAAGGGTGATGTGCGCGTCAACGGCAAACCGGCCGAGCGTGGACAACGGATCAACCACGGCGATGTCATCATGACCGGCAAAGGCGCCGAACTGGTATTTGTCGCTGAAAAAGACGCGTTTCTGGTACGCGGTAACAGCCATGTCGAATATGGCGCGCTCGCCGTTAAAGGTGTTGTTACCACGCTGCGCGTGGTCACCGGTGCGCTGCTGTCGGTATTCGAATCAGGACGGCGCAAGGAAATCCAGACGGTCACTGCGACCATCGGTATTCGCGGTACGGGAATTTATATTGAAACCGAAGCGCGTCGCACCTACGCCTGTACCTGTTATGGCGAGGCGGTGTTGACGCCGGTGGATGAGCCGCAGTTGGCGGAGACCGTTCGAACCACACAGCATGACCAGCCGCGCTTTATCTACGGCAAGGGCATGCCTCGCATGCTTGAGGTGGCGCCGGTGGTCAACCACACCGATCTCGAGTTACAGATGCTGGAGGCGCTGGTCGGTCGCAAATTGCCGTTTGAGCCGCGGCTCTATTAGCGACCGAGAAAATCTGTAACTATTTGTTTTTAATTGATATTTCAAGGCGCTCGTAGATCGGGCGCAAATGCGCGCGCAAGGCCGGCATGCGCCGCCACAGTATCAGCGCGGCGACGGTACAGATGAAACCACCGATGGCCAGTGCCGCCGGTGCGCCAAGCGCCGTTGCAATCGCACCGCCGGCCAGGCTGCCCAGCGGATACATGCCGAGAAAAGCCATCGAGAACAGACCCATGACACGGCCGCGCATGCGGTTGTCGACTATGGTCTGAATCATCGTGCTGACGGACATGCCGTTGACGACGATGCTGAAGCCGGTGACCGCAATGGCCAGCAGTGACAGTGGCAGCCAGGGCGAAAACGCAAAAACGATGGCGCTCAAACCTGCAGACATCGAGGCGAAGGTGATCCATCGTGTCAGGCCGCGCACATCCCGTCGTGAAGCGAGAGCCAGCATGCCGATTACGCCGCCGGCGCCCGCCGCCCCCATCAGGAAACCGAGCAGACTAGCACCGCCTTCAAACACTTCGGCTGCGAAGATCGGCATCAGTGTCTGGTAGGGCGTGACCATGAAACTGACGGTGGCGACCATCGGCAGCAGCCAGCGTACTGGAATCAATCCCCAGGCGTAATGCACACCCTCGCGCAACTGTTGTAGCGGAGATAGTGTTGGTGTGGTGATCACCTGCGGTGCAATCGTCATCCGGATGACAGTGCCGACGATGATGATTTTGCTGACGGTGTTGATGACAAAGCAGAAGGCCTCGGTTGAAACAGTCAGCAGTGCGCCAGCAATGGCCGGACCAATCATGCGGCCGATGCTCTGCATCAATGCGTTCATCGCAATCGCGCTGGGCAGGTCTTCGCGGGTCACCATCTCGGTGGTGAATGTCAGCCGGATCGGTGTATCAATGGCGTTGACGATGCCGGCGAGCAGCGCCATCACCACGACATGCCATACAGCGATCGTTCCGCTGTAGCTGAGTGCTGCCAATACCAGCGGCGGAACGGCCGACAGGGCCTGGGTGATCAGCAGCAGCCGGTGGCGGTCAAAACGGTCCGCCCACAGTCCGCCGAACGGTGCCAGTACGAGAATGGCGATCTGTCCTGCAAATCCGGTGACGCCCAGCAGCCATGCGGATTCGGTCATCCGGTAGACCAGCCAGGCCATCGCAATCTGCTGCACCCAGTTGCCGATGATCGACAGGGTCTGGCCGCAGAAAAACAGCTGGTAATTGCGGTGGCGCAGCGCGCGCAGCGTGTGTTTGAAATCCATGGTGCCGCGGACGGCGCGCAGTAAGTGTGATCAGCCGCCGAATTTGGCGAGTTGCGCGCGCATCTGCTCCAGCGTAGCCGAGAAACGCGCGAGGCGTTCCTGTTCCTGAGCAACGACCAGCGGCGGTGCCTTGGCGACAAAACTCTCGTTAGCGAGTTTTGCGCGCGCCTTGGTGGTTTCCGCATCAAGGCGGGCGATTTCTTTGGACAGCCGTTCGCGTTCGGCCGCCACATTGATTTCCACCTTGAGCATCAGCTTGATATCACCGACGATGGATACCGGCGCGTCTTCCGAGGGCAGTTCATTGACCACGAGGACTTCTGACAGGCGAGCCAGCGACATCAGGTGCGGTGCAAAGCTGCGCAGTTGGGCGGCATCGCCCTGTGCCAGCAGCGGCAGTTTCTGCGACGGGGCGATGTTCATTTCACCGCGCAGCGTGCGGCAGGCCGAGACCAGCTGTTTCAGCAGATCGATGTCGCGTTCTGCAGCGGCATCGATTTTCGACGGCTCGGGCTGCGGGTATTTCTGCAGCATTATGCTGTCGCCGCTTTTGCCGGCGAGCGGAGCCACGCTCTGCCACAGTTCTTCGGTGATAAAGGGAATCACCGGGTGGGCGAGACGGAGTATGGTTTCGAGCACGCGCACCAGCGTGCGGCGGGTGCCACGGCATTGTTCCTCGCTGCCGTTTGCCAGTTGCACCTTGGCGAGTTCCAGATACCAGTCGCAATACTCGTCCCAAACCAGTTCATAGATGGTGCGGGCGAGATTGTCGAAGCGGTAGTCAGCATAGGCCTGCTGCGCTTCGGTCTCTGCGCGCTGCAGGCGGCTGATCAGCCAGCGGTCGGCGACCGACAGTTCAACCGGCGCTGCCGCGTCCAGTCCAGTGTCCTTGCCGTCGCAGTTCATCAGCACAAAGCGCGTCGCGTTCCACAGCTTGTTGCAGAAATTGCGGTAACCCTCGCAGCGTTTCTGATCAAACTTGATGTCGCGGCCGAGGCTGGCAAGGCTGGCGAAGGTGAAGCGCAGGGCGTCGGTGCCGTAGGCCGGGATGCCGTCAGGGAATTCGGCGCGCGTACGTTTTGCGATGGCTTCAGCCTGCTTCGGATTCATCAGGCCCGAAGTGCGCTTGGCAACCAAGGATTCGATGTCGATGCCGTCGATCAGGTCCAGCGGGTCCAAGGTGTTGCCTTTAGACTTGGACATTTTCTGACCTTCGGCGTCACGCACCAGGCCGTGCACATAAACGTGACGGAACGGCACCTTGCCGGTCATATACTTGGTGATCATCACCATGCGTGCGACCCAGAAAAAGATGATGTCGAAACCGGTGACCAGCACCGATGACGGCAAATAGCGGTCCAGCGCCGGATTGGATTTTGCCGGCCATTCCGGCGTCCAGTCGAGCGTGGAGAAACACCACAGCTGCGAAGAGAACCAGGTGTCGAGCACATCCGAGTCCTGTTTCAGCGCCTTGCCGCCGGCGAGGGTTTTTGCTTCGGCTTCGTCGTGGGCGACGTAGATATTGCCGGCATCGTCGTGCCATGCCGGCACGCGGTGGCCCCACCACAGCTGGCGCGAGATGCACCAGTCCTGGATGTTGTTGAGCCAGTGGTTATAGGTGTTGATCCACTGATCGGGGAACAGTTTGACTTCGCCGGTGGCAACGGCATCGAGCCCCAGTTTCGCCAGAGGCTCCATCTTGACGAACCACTGGCTGGTCAGCATCGGCTCTATGACAACGCCAGTGCGGTCGCCGCGCGGCACCACCATGCGGTGCGGTTTTTCCGATTCCAGCAGGCCCTGGGCCTTGAGATCGGTAATGATCGCTTCGCGCGCGACGTAGCGATCGAGGCCGCGGTATTTTTCCGGTGCGCTGTCGTTGATCGCCGCGTCCAGCGTGAAGATGTTCAGCTGCGGCAGATTGTGGCGCTGGCCGACCTGATAGTCGTTGAAGTCGTGCGCCGGGGTGATTTTCACGCAGCCGGTGCCGAAGGCCTTGTCGACATATTCGTCGGCAATGACCGGAATCGTTCGTCCGGTAAGCGGCAGGATGACCTGGCGACCGACCAGACTGCGGTAACGCTCGTCTTCCGGATGCACGGCGACGGCGGCATCTCCAAGCATGGTTTCCGGACGTGTGGTGGCGACCGTCAGATGACCGCTGCCGTCGGCGAGCGGGTAGCGGATCTGCCACAGCTTGCCGTCTTCCTCCTCGGACTGCACTTCGAGGTCGGAGATGACTGTGTGCAGTACCGGATCCCAGTTCGACAGGCGAACGCCGCGGTAAATCAGTCCGTCGCGGTACAGTTTGACGAAAGTGTGTGTGACCAGTTTCGCGAGCGGTTCGTCCATCGTGAAACGTTCGCGTTCCCAGTCGCAGGAGGCGCCGAGACGGCGCATTTGCCGAGTGATGGTCGAGCCCGACTGTTCCTTCCACTCCCAGACCCGCTTGATGAATTCGTCACGCCCCAGTGCATTGCGTGATTCGCCTTTCTGTTCCAGCTGGCGCGTCACCACCATTTCGGTGGCAATGCCGGCGTGGTCGGTGCCGGGTTGCCACAGCGTATTGCTGCCGTTCATCCGGTGATAACGCGTCAGACCATCCATGATGGTCTGGTTGAACGCGTGGCCCATGTGCAGCACGCCGGTCACATTCGGTGGCGGCAACTGGATGCAGTAGGCGTCCTTTTTCTCGGGGTCTGCGCCGGCCTTAAAGTAGCCGTTTTTTTCCCAGGTGGGATACCAGCGCGACTCGATGGCCGCGGGTTCAAAGCTTTTCGGAAGTTCCATGTGTGATGCCGGGGAAGGGGGTGCTGGTGAGGGCGGCATTATACCGGAGGGCTGCTCTGCTACAGCGGCTGCCGCCGGCTGCAGCTGGATCTGCTTGAGCTGGGATTGCAATGTTTCTGCAACCGAGTTGCGGACCAATTCAGCGATGCCCGACTGCAGCTCGCTGGTGACCCGGGTCAGTGCCTGTTCGAGCGCTGCCCCGATTTCCGGCAGATAACGTTCGCGCACGACACCAGCGATCTGGTCGTCGAGTCCCCGTTTCAGTTTCAGGTAGACCGCGTGCTCGATATTCTGTGCCTGCACCCGTGAGACGATTTCACCGCCTTCCGGCTGTGATGGCGACGTCTTCGGAGCGGACTCCTGTTTCGGCAGTAACTCGCCTTCGAGAACGATGTCGGTCAGTACGGGTATATCTCTGCTGCTCGCGGATGGCGGAGATGCAGGCGCTGCAGGTTTTTTGTGCCGTTGCAGCAGGGCGTCCGCCCGGTTCAGCACATCGCGCGCGTTGTCGTCTGGAGTGTTCGGATCGGACATGGCGCGAGTGTTTTATCCGGCACGCTGCGTGGAGAGATCGTGAGTGCGGATCTCGTAACCCCGGTCGCGATAGAACTTGTATCGCGCCCGTGCCTCGCTGCGGTCGTTGTCTTCGGCGCTGACGATTTCGGCCAGTCGCTGGAAACGACTGAAGCAGGCCGGCCATTCCCTGTGCAGATTGATCAGCACTTCGTCATGCAACGGATTGTCTCCGGTAGTGTCGATAAGCACCGGGGTCACCGCGGCGAGCGGGTCATCGAGTCTGCAGTGGGGCATGAAGCCGGTGGCCGGGACGCTCCACAGCATCCGGTCAAGACGCGATGCCGTGTCCCGATCGGGGCAGAACAAGGTGACGCGCAGGCCGAGACTGCGCGCTTTGGCTGTCAGCTTGCAGGCCGTCTGGAGCTTGTCATCAACCTGCGTATAGAAATCGATTTGCGTCATCGGCTGCCGGTGATGTCAGCGTTTGCTGGCCCGATTGACCAGGAACTGGGTCAGCAGGGGAACCGGCCGGCCGGTGGAGCCTTTGTCCTTGCCTGATTTCCATGCGGTACCGGCAACATCAAGGTGCGCCCATTTGAATTTCTTGGTGAAGCGCGACAGAAAACATGCCGCAGTCACCGCGCCTGCGGGCCGGCCGCCGATATTGGCGAAATCGGCAAAATTGCTGCGCAGCTGGTCCTGGTATTCATCGTGCAGCGGCAGATGCCATGCACCGTCGCCGGCCTGTTCGCCTGCTGCCAGGACTTCCCGGGCGAGCGGATCGTCATTGGCGAAGAGGCCGCTGACGACATGTCCAAGCGCAATCACGCAGGCGCCGGTCAGTGTTGCGATGTCGATGACAGCGGCCGGATCGTAGCGTTCGGCATAGGTGAGCGCGTCGCAGAGAATCAGCCGGCCCTCTGCATCGGTGTTCAGAATTTCCACCGTCAGTCCGGACATGCTGGTGACAATATCGCCGGGCTTGGTCGCGCGTCCGCCGGGCATGTTCTCTGTGGCGGGAATGATGCCGATGACATTCACCGGCAATTTCATTTCGGCGACGGCCTTGAGGGTGCCCAGCACGCTGCCGGCGCCGCTCATGTCGTACTTCATTTCATCCATTTCCGGCGCTGGCTTCAGCGAGATGCCGCCGGTGTCGAAAGTCACGCCCTTGCCGACCAGCACTACCGGCTTCTGGGTTTTGGGTCCGGCGCGGTATTCGAGCACGATCAGTTTCGGCGGCTGGCTGCTGCCTGCGGCGACCGAAAGCAGGGTGTTCATGCCGAGTTTTTCCATGTCGGCGCGTTCAAGCACCTGCACTTTGAGGCGGTAATGCTTGGCCAGCTTGCGCGCCTGTTCGGCGAGGTAAGCCGGTGTACAGACGTTGCCTGGGAGATTGCCGAGGTCACGGGCGAGGCTGATGCCGTGAGCAAGAGCAAGGCCCTGTGACAGGCCGCGTGCGGCCCGCTTTTCGTCGCTTTTGGCGACAGCCAGCACGACCCGACGCAGTGCGGGTGCTTCTTTTGCGGGCGTGCTTTTCATCTGCTCAAACCGGTAGGTGGCTTCACGTGCGGCGCGTGCGGTCTGCATGACGCGCCATTCGATGTCGCGACGTCCGACGGCGATTTCGGTGACATGCAATTCGGCATCCGCGCTGCCGGTTCGTGCCAGTACTTCGATTGCCGTGGTGATGCAGCGGCGAAACTGTTTCTCGGTAAATTCCGCTTTTGGGCCGAGGCCGAGGAGCAGCACGCGCGTGCTGGCGATTCCCGGTACATCGTGGAGCATCAGGCTGCTGCCGATGGCGCCCGCCATGTCGCCGCGGTCAATGACGCGCCGCAGGTAGCCTTTGGAAGCCTTGTCGAGAATCGTTGCGGCTTCGCTGAGTTTCCGGTCGGCATAGACGCCAACCACGGTGCAGCCGCTGGCGTTGCGACCCGGGACCAGGGGTTTTATGCTAAATTCCACGCGTCAACTCCTCTGTGCATTACGCATTTTCAAAGACATGAATGGCGGTCGTCCGTGTTGCCAGGGGTTCCCAAAAAGTTCTGGTTCGGGACCTGTTTACGACCGGCAAGGCGGCGCTGAAATGCGGCAATATTCTTCGCACCTCGTCATCCACCCGCACCTGTCGTTGATTATCTGCGGGTTCTTTTCAAAAAGCAAAACGCAGGCATGATTTTTCGGTCCTCATTGCTCCGGGAACTCGCTACTTCGGCGGCGGCGACTTTTCTCGTTCTGCTCGGCATTTCAATCACCACGCAACTGGTGCGTCTGCTCGGACAGGCGGCAAGCGGGCAGATCACGTCAACCGGCGTTGTGGCGCTACTGGGCTTCACACTGGTCGGGTACCTGCCCATCCTGCTGTCGGTGACGCTGTTCATCGCCGTGCTGATGACCCTGACGCGAAGTTATCGCGATTCGGAAATGGTGGTCTGGTTTTCCTGCGGTCAGGGTTTGACCCAATGGATACGTCCGGTGCTCACTTTTGCATTGCCGCTGGTGCTGACCATCGGGGTATTGTCGCTGTTGCTGTCGCCGTGGGCTGTCGAAAAGGCCGAGGAATTCCGCCGGCAGATGGACAGCCGTGATGATGTCGCGCAGGTCACGCCCGGCGTGTTCCACGAATCGCGCCGCGCCGACAGGGTTTATCTGGTGGAAGAGGTGCCCGGCAAGTCCAACCTCGTAGCCAATGTTTTTGTCAGTTCCACCCAGCACGGCAAGCTCGGTGTGATGGTTGCGCAGAGCGGTTTCCAGGAAACCGCGGAAAACGGGGACCGTTTTCTGGTATTGCAGCATGGCCGACGTTACGAAGGCGAACCGGGCTCTCCGGAATACAAGATCTTTGAATTTGAACGCTACGCAATGCGTATCGAGACGGCGGATGCGACCACCCGGGCGCCGACGACAAAAACCATGTCTACACTGGAACTGTTGCGGGAGCCGACGCCGAGGAATCTTGGTGAATTGTCGTGGCGTGTGGGTCTTCCCGCCAGCGCTCTGATCCTCTGCCTGCTGGCGATCCCGCTGTCGTTTGTGAACCCCCGTGCCGGCCGTTCGATGAACATCGTGCTGGCGATACTGGTGTACATGATTTACAGCAATGTGCTGTCGATCATGCAGGCTTCCATCGCGCAGGACCGGGTGAATGTGTTAACAGGCATGTGGGGCGTGCATGCGGGCATGCTTGTGCTGCTGGCGCTGATGTTTTACCGCAGGCTGTCGGTGTTTTCGTTCTGGAGGGTTTTCCGGTGAGGACGCTGCGCAGTTATCTTGCGCGGGAGGTCGCGGTATCGACCTCGCTGGTTTTCCTGGCGCTGCTGCTGCTGTTCGCTTTTTTTGATCTCGTTGAGCAGATGAAAGATCTGGGGCGCGGCGGCTATCAGCTGAGGCACATTCTGCTGCATGTGCTGCTGTCCGCGCCCAATCACGTCTATGAACTGTTTCCGATTGCTGCGCTGATCGGTACGTTGTTTACTCTGGCGCAATTGGTTGCCAGTTCCGAATACACCGTGATGCGTTCATCGGGTGTTTCGTTGCAGCGGATGGTGGGGGCGATTGCCGTGGTGGGGACGGTGTTCGGCATACTGACTTTTGCCGTCGGCGAATTTGTGGCGCCGCCCGCCGAGCAGTTCGCCCAGCGCCTGCGTTCCCAGGCGATTTCGGGCATCGTCGCCCAGGAATTTCGTTCCGGGCTGTGGATCAAGGACGGGACCTCGTTCGTCAATGTGCTGGAAGTCACCCCTGAGGGCGGGCTAAAGGGTGTGCGCATTTACGAGTTTGACGGGGATTACCGGCTACGCATGCTGAGGCGTGCCGAAGGTGCGGAATATGAAGGTAACAATCAGTGGTTGATGTCCAGTGTCGCGCAAACCAATTTTGATCAACTGACGACGCGGGTTAGTTTTCGCGACTTTGTGCAATGGCAGTCCGTGCTTGAGCCGGCGTTGCTGAACGTTCTTCTGGTGAAGCCGGAAAAAATGTCGGCCTTCAGTCTTTATTCCTATTCCCAGCACCTGAAAGAAAACCGGCAAAAGGCCTTGCGTTACGAAATCGCGCTGTGGACCAAGCTGCTGTATCCGGTGGCAGTGCTGGTGATGATGGTGCTGGCGCTGCCGTTTGCCTATTTCCAGAGCCGCCAGGGCGGCGTCGGCGCGAAAATTTTCGCCGGCATCATGATCGGACTGGCCTTCCATTTTCTAAACCGCCTGCTCGGCCATCTCGGGTTACTCAATGACTGGCCGCCGTTTGCGAGCGCAGTGACACCGACGCTGCTGTTTCTCACTCTGGCCGTCGGCATGATGTGGTGGCAGGAGCGGCGCTGAAGGTTTTGCCCGTTCAGGTCGGCGGTGCAACGGTCACCAGGCGGGTACCGGAGAGGCGGTCATGAAGGAATTGCCGATCCCGGTCGATCAATGACCACAGAATCGTAATTCCCATGGCCGGGTAGCCGATGGTGGCCAGCGACATGCGCATCAGGGCCTGCAATGGCGTGATGCGCCCGCCGGCTGTGGTTTCGAGGCGGATCCGCCAGGTTTTCATGGGCAGCGTCTGTCCCCTGCGCTGCCACTGGACCGCATAGTATCCGGCGCAGGCAATGACCACGATGATCCGCGTCAGTGTTCTCGGCTGGGCGATACCGGCGGTTTGTGCCAGTGCGGTTGCCAGACCGCTGGCGACCAGAATGACGGCTGTCAGCAGCAATGCTTCGTAGACGAGGCACAGCAGGCGCCTGCCAAGAGAGGGTGTTGCCGAGGCGACAGTCACTGCCGCTCTGCGGAGGCTGCGGGGCCCGGTGTCGAAGTGATGGGGTCGCCGACCGGCGGATCAAATTGGGTCTGGGGTTGGGCCAGCGATTTGCGGTAGGCGTCCCATTGTTTGGCCATTTCGCGGCGTTGCGTGGGATTGAGTTTTTTCAGACCCTGATAACGCTCGCGCGCCTCCTGACGCTGCGCCGGGGTCAGCGCGGCCCACTCCTTCATGCGCTGCTGCAGGCGTTCCTGCTCTGCAGGTTTCATTTTCGGGTAGCGATCGGCGATGCTGACCCATTTTTTGCGTTGCGCCGAATCCATTTCAGTCCATTCCGGCGCCAATGGCGCAAGCACCTGCTGTTGGGTGGGTGCCAGTTCAGACCATGACGGGCGAACGGGTTTAACGGCTTGCTTGGACGGCTGTGCGGCGAAGACAGGCAGCGCGAGGCATAGCCAGATGATCAGCGCTGCTGCCGTTTTAGCCATGAATCGAAGCCCTTGTCGAGATAGGCATCGATGGGCAGATCGTCTGTCAGCAGGCGGGCATCAAGATCGGCGATTTCGCTGCCGGCCCCGTTGCTGCTTTGCCAATAAACAATGCCCGCCAGGCCCAGAATCAAAACGGCCAGCGAGAGCGCGTAGCGCATCCCCGAGGTCGGGCGTTCGAACATTTGCGTGAATGTCCGTCCCGCAACCGCAACACCCATTGCCGGAACTTGCTGGTAATGCGCCAGCGCCTGTTCGCGAGCCACCGCCAGCTTCGCAACCGTATCGTTGTCGATGCTGCGAGTGCTGCGATCGAGTTCGCGGACGATTTTCTGTGCGAGCTCGTTTTCTTGGGCGTTCATAGCGCAATTCCCTGTTTTTTCAGCAATATTGCCAAAGCATGTGTGGCCCGGGAGCAATGCGTTTTCACGCTTCCCTCCGAGCATCCCATTACTTTGGCGGCTTCAGCGACATCCAGTTCCTCCCAGTAACGCAACATGAAGGCCTGACGTTGACGCAGCGGCAGGGTTTCAATGGCTTTTTCAATAATATCAAGGACTTGCTTTTGCTCCAGTTGCTCAGCCGGGCGGGTGGCGACCTTGGAGTCGTTTTCAACCTCCATGGCTTCAAGCGGGTCAGAGTCCTCGTCGCTGTCGCTACCGAACAGGCTACCCAGCGGGGTTACCCAGGCCGAGCGGACTTTCTGGCGGCGGAAGAAGTCGCGAATGGCGTTCTGCAGAATCCGCTGAAAAAGCATAGGGAACTCTGTCGCCGGACGATCCGCGTATTTTTCAGACAGTTTGAGCATCGCTTCCTGCACGATGTCCAGCGCAAGGTGTTCATCCCGAATGGAAAACACCGCTTGCTTGAATGCTCTGCGCTCGACTTCGGCCAGGAAATCCGCGAGTTCCTTGTATGTGGCCAGTTGGATGCCTTTTTTATGTTCCAGCGTCTTTATGACGTGGCGGGGCGGTTTTGTATGCGAGAAAGCCCCTTTAATCCGCGGCATCTTAGCAAAACACCGCTCCGAGGCAAGCTATCACTGCCCCGCTGTTGTAAACGCTTCTATCCTGCTGTTTAAACGGATATTTTACTTGACCGTGAGAGCGTTGGCCGGTAATGTTTAGGGTTTCCTTCACGCAAGAAAACCCGCTTAAAGCGTTCCAGCCTGCGCGGGTAAATAATCATGCAATTGTCGGGTGCAGAGATCGTAGTGCGTTGCCTGCAGGAAGAAGGCATTGAGCATGTGTTCGGATATCCGGGCGGTGCGGTGCTTTTCCTGTATGACGAACTGTTCAAGCAGGACAAGGTCAAGCACGTGCTGGTACGGCACGAGCAGGCTGCTGTCCATGCCGCGGATGCGTACGCGCGTTCGACGGAGAAAGTCGGCGTTGCTCTGGTGACTTCCGGGCCTGGCGTCACTAACGCGATCACCGGCATTGCGACGGCCTATATGGATTCGACCCCGATGGTGATTCTTACGGGGCAGGTGCCCACGTATGCCATCGGCGAGGATGCGTTCCAGGAGTGCGACACGGTCGGCATTACCCGGCCCTGCGTCAAACACAACTTTCTGGTCAAGGACATCAGGGACCTCGCGACGACGATCAAGAAGGCGTTCTACATCGCATCGACGGGCCGACCCGGTCCGGTAGTGGTAGATATCCCCAAGGATCTGACCGCGGCCAAGACGGAATTCGAGTATCCAAAGACGATCGCCATGCGTTCCTACAACCCGGTGGTCAAGGGGCACGCCGGGCAGATCAAGAAGGCTGTTCAGCTGTTGCTGGAAGCAAAACGCCCTATGATCTATACCGGCGGCGGGGTGATACTCGGCAATGCGTCCGCCGAACTTGCGCAACTGGTGCGGTTGCTGGGTTACCCCTGCACCAATACGTTGATGGGGCTGGGTGGTTACCCTTCGTCCGACAAGCAGTTTCTCGGCATGCTCGGCATGCACGGCACCTACGAGGCCAATATGGCCATGCAGCACTGTGATGTGCTGCTGGCGGTCGGGGCGCGTTTCGATGATCGCGTGATCGGCAATCCCAAGCATTTCTTCGAAGAGCCGCGGCAAATCATTCACATCGATATAGACCCCGCATCGATATCGAAGCGCGTCAAGGTTGACGTCCCGGTTGTCGGCAACGTTCGTGATGTGCTCAAGGAACTGATTCGCCAGATTGAGGCTGCTCGCCGCAATCCCGACAAAGAAGCGCTCAAATCCTGGTGGTCCCAGATCGAGCTCTGGCGCGGCCGTGATTGCCTTAAATACGACAGAACCAGCAAGATCATCAAGCCGCAGTTTGTCATCGAGACGCTGCACAAGGTCACCAAGGGCGACGCATTTGTGACGTCCGACGTCGGCCAGCACCAGATGTGGGCCGCGCAGTTCTACAAATTCGACAAACCGCGGCGCTGGATCAATTCAGGTGGTCTCGGCACGATGGGTGTCGGTCTGCCATACGCGATGGGTGTGCAGATGGCGCATCCGAAAGCTACTGTCGCTTGCGTGACCGGCGAAGCCTCGATCCAGATGTGCATCCAGGAGCTGTCGACCTGCAAGCAGTACCGGCTGCCGCTGAAGATGATCAACCTCAACAATCGCTATATGGGAATGGTGCGGCAGTGGCAGGAGTTTTTCCACGGCAACCGCTATTCCGAATCGTACATGGATGCATTGCCTGACTTCGTCAAACTTGCAGAGGCCTATGGCCACGTCGGCATGCGCATCGAAAAACCCGCGGACGTCGAGCCGGCCCTGAAAGAGGCGTTTGCCCGCAAGAAGGATCTGGTCTTCATGGATTTCATCACCGACCAGACCGAAAACGTGTTCCCGATGGTGCCCGGAGGCAAGGGCCTGTCCGAGATGATTCTGGTCTGACGCCATGAGACATATCATCTCCGTATTGCTGGAAAACGAAGCCGGTGCGCTGTCCCGGGTGGCCGGGCTGTTCTCAGCCCGCGGCTACAACATCGAGTCGCTGACGGTTGCGCCGACGGAAGACGCGACGCTGTCGCGCATGACCATCGTTACTTCGGGTTCCGATGAAATCATTGAACAGATCAACAAGCAGCTGAACAAGCTGGTTGATGTGGTCAAGGTGGTGGATCTGTCAGAGGGCGAACACATTGAGCGCGAACTGATGCTGGTGAAGTTGCGTGCCGTCGGCAAGGATCGCGAGGAAATGAAGCGGATGGCGGATATTTTCCGTGGCCGCATCATTGACGTGACCGACAAGGACTACACCGTCGAACTTACCGGCCCCGGCTCAAAGCTCGATGCTTTCCTGAAAGCGATTGACCCTGCAGCGATACTCGAAACGGTGCGTACCGGCGCCTCGGGCATCGGTCGCGGCGACCGCGTATTGAAGGTTTGATTTACCGATCCACGGCGCCCGCGGCGGTAGCGCGTGCGCCGGTGTGAAAACATCATCATCCACGATCCAAACAGAGGGAAACATGAAGATCTATTACGATAAAGACGCAGACCTTTCGCTGATCAAGCGCAAACAGGTCGCCATCATCGGCTACGGCTCACAGGGCCACGCACACGCGAACAACCTGAAGGACTCCGGCGCCAAGGTCACCGTGGGTCTGCGCAAGGACGGCGCGTCCTGGAACAAGGCCAAAAAGGCGGGCATCGCAGTCAAGGAAGTCGCGGATGCCGTTAAGGGAGCCGATCTGGTGATGATCCTGCTGCCGGACGAACATCACGCCGATGTTTACCGTAATGAGATTGAGCCCAATATCAAGAAGGGCGCGACTCTGGCGTTTGCCCACGGCTTCAACATCCATTTCGGTCAGGTCGAGCCGCGTGCCGACCTCGACGTGATCATGATTGCACCCAAGGGCCCTGGCCATCTGGTGCGTTCCACTTATACCCAAGGCGGCGGTGTGCCGGCGCTGATCGCCGTTCACCAGAACCCCAGCAAAAAAGCGCGTGACATCGCGTTGTCTTACGCCGCAGGCATCGGTGCCGCGCGTGCCGGCGTCATCGAAACGTCGTTCCGTGAAGAGTGCGAGACCGATCTGTTCGGCGAGCAGGTCGTGCTGTGCGGCGGCGTGTCGGCGCTGATCCAGGCCGGCTTCGAGACTCTGGTGGAAGCCGGTTATGCACCGGAAATGGCTTACTTCGAATGTCTGCACGAAGTGAAACTGATCGTCGACCTGATTTACGAGGGCGGCATCGCTAATATGCGTTACTCGGTGTCGAATACTGCCGAATACGGCGACTTCACCCGTGGCCCGCGCATCGTCACCGATGAGACGCGCGCTGAAATGCGCAAGATCCTCACCGAAATCCAGACCGGTCAGTTCGCCAAGGAATTCATCCTTGAAAACAAGGCGGGTGCGCCGACGCTGAAGGCCATGCGCCGCATCGGCCAGGCTCACCAGGTAGAGACTGTCGGCGCGAAGCTGCGCGACATGATGCCCTGGATCAAGAAAAACCGTCTGGTCGATCAGTCGAAAAACTGAGGCCAGCGTGGGGTATGGTCTGCGGTAGCCTGCGTAATTGCCGGCCCCGCAGGCCGGCTCCGTCCGCCTGCTGATGAAAAAATACCCCCACCCGATCATTGCCCGCGAAGGCTGGCCTTTTATTGCCTTGGCGCTTGCTGTTGCCACGGGCATCCACGCTTACGCCGGCTTTGGTGCGGCAGCATTTCCCTGGCTGGTCGTGCTGTTTATGGTGCAGTTTTTCCGCGACCCCCAACGCACGATCCCCGAGGATCCCGCTGCGGTCATTTCGCCCGCCGACGGCCGTATTGTTTCGGTCGAGAAGGTGCGTGACCCCTACCTTGACCGTGATGCGTTGAAAATCAGTGTTTTCATGAATGTTTTCAATGCGCATTCAAACCGCATTCCGGTCGATGGCACCGTTACCAAAACACTGTATTTTCCGGGTAAGTTCGTCAACGCCGAACTGTCCAAGGCTTCTACGGACAACGAACGTGCCGTCACCTGTCTGCGTACTGCTGGCGGACACGATGTCACCTGCGTGCAGGTCGCGGGCCTGATTGCCCGCCGAATACTGTGTTACGCCAGAGAGGGGCAGTCGTTCAGTCGTGGAGACCGTTACGGTTTTATCCGCTTCGGTTCGCGTGTGGATGTCTACCTTCCGCTGCATGCCGTTCCCCGGGTTTCGGTCGGCGACAAGGTTTATGCGACGGAAACCGTTCTTGCCGCAATGTCGTGAGCTGCGGCGAAGCCGTCTGACGCGATTCCGGCTGATGGTTTAAGATCTGTACCATGGCTGAATTCAAAGAACACAAGCAGTTCATCAAATCCCGCTTTGCGCGGCGGGGTATTTATTGGCTGCCCAATATGTTCACGCTGGCGGCCCTGTTTGCCGGTTTTTACGCCGTGGTGCAGGCGGTCAGCGGCCGTTTTGAGCTGGCTGCCATCGCCATTTTTGTCGCGCTTGTGCTCGACGGTCTGGACGGTCGCATTGCCCGCTTGACGCGGACGCAAAGCGATTTCGGCGCTGAACTCGACAGTCTGTCCGACATGGTGTCCTTTGGTGTTGCGCCCGCGCTGGTGGTTTATGTCTGGGCGCTCAAGGACTTTGCAGCGATGAAAACGGTGCCTATGCTCGGCCCGTGGCTGTCGACCAAACTCGGTTGGATCGCAGCGTTTGTCTACTGTGCCTGCGCCGCGCTGCGGCTTGCACGCTTTAATACCAACATCGATGTGGTCGACAAGCGCTTCTTTCAAGGCTTGCCCAGTCCCGCAGCTGCGGCTCTAGTAGCTGGATTGGTGTTGGCGATGTCCGAATATCAGGTCCGGGGAGCAGATGTGAAATGGCTGGCCTGGGGGCTGACGCTGGTGGCCGGGTTGACCATGGTCAGCAATTTGCGTTTCTATAGTGGCAAGGATATCAACCTGCGCAAGAGCGTGCCGTTCTCTGCAGTGGTGGCGATTGCTTTGGGGTTCGTGCTGCTGATCTCGTTCGCGGGCACGCTGCCCGAGATGTTGTTCGCACTGTTCATGGTATACGGCCTTTCAGGGTATGCCATGTGGGTTTACGACAAGTTTCGCCGGCAGCCGCCCCCGGAGCCGCCCGCATCCGGTTAGGCCGGCTTGCAGCACCCTCGGAAAGCCGATATATTTCATAGACTATGTGTCGTTTAACGC
>CANHZX010000015.1 GCA_947465215.1 Betaproteobacteria bacterium
ATGGCAGTGGTCGAACCACCGTATTGCGCGCCGTAATAAATGCCCGCGAGCATGATCAGCGCCCCGGTTGGCTCGGCCTTGAGGGTGAGAGGCATCAGCATGGCGATGGTCGCGATCGGCCCCACCCCTGGCAACACGCCGACGAGGGTGCCGACGAGACAGCCGACAAAACACAGCGCCAGGTTGGTCGGTGTCAGCGCAGTGGCAAATCCCAGTCCAAGGTTGGCGATCAAGTCATACATGGTGTCGGTCTCAATAGCCCAAAAGCCACGGCGCCAGCGGGATCGGCAGTCCGAGGGCAAACTTGAACAAGCCGGCGCAGAAGGCGGTGATCAGCAGGCCAAACACCACGGCCTCAATCCAGCGCACGTCCTCGCTGGCAAAAGCACCGATCATGATGGCGAGCGGACCGGCAACGGCAAGCCCTAGGGGACGCACAGACAAGCCGAATACGACGACGGCGCCAAGGATCAATACCGGGCCTCGTATCGACAATCGTTCAAGTGCCGGCCCATGCTTGAGCACTGCCGACAGCGTCAGCAACAACCCGAGCAGACCAAGCAGCACGGCCAAGGATCGTGGAAGCATACCGGCGCCCATGCCGCCGAGGGTGCCAATCGGCAGATTGGCCGACTGCCAGAAGGCAAACACGCCTACCGCGAACACCACCAGACCGCCAATGGTGTCCTGCTGCTTGAATATGCCGACGAGTGAACGGCGCGGGCGAATGTCCTTATTATCCATCTGGCCTCCTCCAAGCACAGAATAGGGGGCGTTCCGGTGTGCTTCTTGATCTGCGTCAAACTTTCCAATTAATCATGGAATGGACTCGCCAGGGTTATTTGATCGTGGCGGAGGGCGTCACCTATCTTTATGTGGCGCGCATAAACGAAACCGATCCCGGTAACTTTTTGACGCCCTTGCTGGCCGTCTTTTTCAACCCTTACGCCATATGATTACGGTGAGCTTCGGCGTGGCTGAACTGCAGTCAGGCGAAGTGGGGGGGGGGCTGCTGGGGCGCTCCGACAAGGCGATATATGCAGACAAGCAGTTGTGCCGTAATCTGGTTGTGGCCACTTGCGCTACCCAAGCATTGGCTCTCCGCCAGTTTAGTCGCAGTGCTTCTATACCGACCCACTGACTTTTGGTTTTTCCGATTCCAAAAGCACAAAATCCCCAAAGGGGCGGCAGGGCTCAGTCCGAGACTGACAACAAAAAACGACTCCCGGGCGGTACTCGAACTGAACCAAATTTGCGAGGTCCGGTTACAACTGCCATAGGCGAAACCGTTCGTTCAGTTCTGATGGTTCTGAGGCCGCTGGTGGACACTGGTGTTTCCATGGGAGGAACGCAGCGAGTTTCAGAACGTCGCCGTGCCGCGCATCGCGTAACAGCCGGTGGCATTTGCTGTCCACAACTCGGCCGAGCTCCCGTCAGCCGACGGCTGGCCGTTTACGCTGAAGGTTTCCTGATGGAAGACCGGATGCGTGGCACGATAATCCAGCGAGCGCACCGGGCGCGGATCATTGCGGCGGCATAAATCCAGAAGCAGCGTCGTTTGTAACGGGCCGTGCACGATCAGTCCCGGATATCCTTCGGTCTGCCGGCAATAATCGATGTCGTAATGGATGCGGTGACCGTTGAAGGTGATTGCGGAGTATCGGAACAGCACGGCTTCGCTCGCCTGTAGTTCACGTCGCCAGGCGGCCTGTTGCGGCGCGGGTTTGCCAGCGGGCGAGGCGTCGCCTGGTTTCGCAGCATCGCGATAGACGATGTCATGTTCCTCGACGATGGCGGTCGTGCCGTTGGTACTGACGGTGTGGCGCACGGTAACAAAGACCAGATTGCCGCTTTTTCCGGACTTGGCTTCGACCGACAGGATTTCGGATTCGCGGCGCAGTGCATCACCGATGCGTACTGGCGCACGGAAGTCGATGCGACCACCTGCCCACATACGCCGCGGGAGCGGCACCGGCGGCAGGAAGCCGCCGCGCTTCGGGTGGCCGTCATGGCCGAGTTCGGCATTCGGAGCGGTTTCCAGGAAATACAGCCAGTGGCCGCTGTGCGGAATGGCGTCGCCGGTTTTTGGCGGCGGATCTTTGCGGTCGAGCGTGGCTGACAGCGCAGCTACCGGAAATGCGGTGGCCGTATCGTCGTGGCTTTCCTTTTTGCCGATCCAGCTGCGCAGATGGTTGATGTCCATTTCCATATCGGTTATCCCAAGGCCAACACGCGCGCCAGATCGCGTGCGCTGTGTTTGTCCATATTGAGCACGGCGTCGCGGATACGTTCGGCCTGCGGTTTCGAAATCACCAGTGAGGCGTTGTCGAAGAATTTTTCGGTAATGTCTTCGGCAGTCAATGCGCGGTCACCGGCGCCGCGGTTGATTTTTTCCATGTGCACCAGTTCGCGACCGTCTTTGGTGGTGACGACGACGCCGCCCGAGAAATATTTCGGGAAGGCTGAGTCCGGATCGGCTTCGTGGTTGACCTTCTGTGCCAGTGCGAGGATCGCCGGATCGTTAAGCGCATCGGTTTCCAGTTCGGCAAAACCGAATTTTCCTCGTACAAAGCAGGCGGCGAGCACGAACTGCACGCTGAACTTGGCCATGTAATCCGATACCGGGCGGCGGCGCATTTCCGGCGGTTCGGCGATGTAATGGAAGGTCTCGGGGTGCAGAAGCGCGCGCACTTTGACGATGTCTTCCGGTTTGATGTTGTGCTTGCGGCGGATCGCCAGTGCGGAGTCGGCGCAAGCATGGAGCAGGTGGCAGATCGGGAAGGGCTTGATCGCGACTTCCTTGAACAGCCATTCCTGTCCGAGATTGCGCGTCATCGCACCCATGTCGACTTCCTTGAAGCGTGTGCCGGTGTGCGAACGGAAGATACCGTCTTCGCCTTCATAGATCTTGCGGGTGCCGACAAAACCGCCGCTGGCGAGGCCCGCTGCAGTGATGCCGCCGACGCCGGCCCAGGCCGGATGCAGGCGTTTGTTCCAGGCGCCGTCGGCACGGTGTTCGGAGATTGCGGACGCCGTGCTGCCGGCGAAGCCCTGGGCGTATTGCAGGCGCTGCGGGCTCAGTTTGAACAGCTTTCCGGCAGCAACCGAGCAGCCGAAGTGACCGGCGATGCCGGTGGTGTGGAAGCCCTGAGTATGCATTGTGCCGCCGGCGGCAACGCCGAGGCGCGTGGCGATTTCAACACCTAGGATATAGGCCATCAGCAGATCGGCGCCGGAGGCATCGCGTTTTTCGGCAACTCCCAGTGAACAGGGGAATGAACTGGCGGTCGGGTGGACGATGGCGCCGGGGTGGGTGTCGTCGTAATCGAGGCCGTGAGCGAGAATACCGTTCATCAATACTGCGTCGCGCATCGGCAGCTTGATGTTCATGCCGATGACGCTGTTGTTGCCGCCTTCAGCGAGATTGCTGATGCCGGCCAGCGCATGCTGGGCGAAATCAAACCGGGTGGCAGCGAGGGCGGTGCCGGCGACATCCAGTGCGTGCAGTTTGGCGCGTTCGCGAACGTCTGCGGGAATCGCGTCAGGCGTCAGGTTCGCGGCGAACTCGGCAATCTGTTGCGAGATCGACAGGGTTGTTGCGGCGGTTGCTGGCGCGGCGGCGGGTGCGGGTTGTGTCGACATGGCGATATCCGGATGGATGGCGAGTGAAGGTCGGGCGATGACTGTAGCAGTTTCCCATCTGCGGGTCGGTCGCCGTTTCGCATGCTGGGCATGTTGCGTCGCAAATGTAATGATGCGCATCACCCGCTGCTTTTATAATGCGGGACTGCAATCGTTCCGTTCAAGCTGAGCGGAAGCGTATTTTTAAATAATTGTTTTTATTGATAAAAAGGGGTGAACATGGAATGGCTTTCAGATCCGAATGCATGGCTCGCGCTGGCGACGCTGACGGCACTGGAAATTGTCCTCGGTGTGGACAACATCATTTTCATTTCCATCCTTTGTGGGCGCCTGCCTGAACACCAGCGCGCCAAGGCGCGCAACATCGGTCTGATGTTTGCGATGCTGACCCGCATAGGTTTGCTGTTCACGCTGACCTGGCTGATGTCGCTGACTGCGCCGCTGTTTGCACTGTTTGCTCATGAAATTTCCGGTCGCGATCTGATTCTGATCGGCGGCGGCCTCTTCCTGCTTTGGAAAAGCGTGCATGAGATCCACAACTCCCTGGAAGGGCCCATGGACGGGAACGAGGGCAGCGTGGCGGTGGCGGCGACTGCCACTTTCGGCTCGGTGATTGCGCAGATTGCGGTGATCGACATCGTGTTTTCGCTGGATTCGGTAATCACGGCGGTCGGCATGGTCGATGAACTGTCGATCATGGTGGTAGCTATTGTCATTGCCGTGGGCGTGATGCTGTTTGCGGCGGGGCCGATCGGTGCTTTTGTCGACCGTCATCCGACGATCAAGATGCTGGCCCTGTCCTTCCTGATCCTGGTAGGTGTTGCACTGATCGGTGAGGGATGGGAGATGCATATTCCCAAGGGTTACATCTACTTCGCGATGGCGTTTGCGGTCGTTGTTGAAATGCTCAATCTGCGTATGCGTGCAAAACGCGCGCCGGTGGAGTTGCACAAGCAACTACCGTAACAAGCATAAGAAAACAGACGGACGAAAAAACAAAGCCCCGGAAACGGGGCTTTGTTTTTGGGTTTACCGGATTTTCAGAAGGCTGACAGGCCGGTGATGGCGCGGCCGAGGATCAGCGCATGGATATCATGCGTTCCTTCGTATGTGTTCACTGCTTCCAGGTTCATCACATGGCGGATGACGTGGAACTCGTCGGAGATACCGTTGCCGCCGTGCATGTCGCGGGCGACGCGCGCGATGTCGAGGGCCTTGCCGCAGGAATTGCGTTTGAGGATGGAGATCATGTCCGGCACCACGCGGTCTTCATCGATCAAACGGCCGAGGCGCAACACAGCGTGCAGGCCCAGCGTGATTTCGGTCTGCATATTGACCAGTTTCAGCTGCACCAGCTGGTTGGCAGCGAGCGGACGGCCGAACTGTTTGCGGTCCAGCGTGTAGGTGCGTGCGGCATGCCAGCAGAATTCCGCGGCGCCGAGCGCGCCCCATGCAATGCCGTAGCGCGCCTTGTTAAGGCAGGAGAAGGGGCCCTTCAGGCCTGAAACATTGGGCAGCACGTTTTCGTCGGGCACGAACACGTTGTCCATGACGACTTCGCCGGTCACCGAGGAACGCAGGCTGAACTTGCCCTCGATCTTGGGTGTGGTCAGGCCCTTCATGCCTCTTTCGAGGATGAAGCCGCGGATCACGCCGGCATCGTCCTTGCCCCAGATCATCAGCACATCGGCAAGCGGGGCGTTGGTGATCCACATTTTGGCGCCGCTGAGCAGCCAGCCGCCGTCGGTCTTGCGGCCGCGGGTGATCATGCCGGCCGGATCGGAGCCGGCATTGGGTTCAGTCAGGCCGAAGCAGCCTATCCATTCGCCGGTGGCCATTTTGGGGAGGTATTTCTGTTTCTGGGCTTCGCTGCCGAAGGCGTAGATCGGATACATCGCCAGGCTGGACTGCACGGACAGCGCCGAGCGGTAGCCGCTGTCGACACGCTCGACCTCGCGCGAGATCAGGCCGTAGCAGACGTGATTGACTCCGGCACAGCCGTAGCCTTCGATGGTGGACCCGAGAAAACCCAGGGCGCCCATCTCGTTCATGATTTCGCGGTGGAATTTCTCGTGGCGGTTGGCCTCGAGGACGCGCGGCATCAGTTTTTCCTGGCAATAGGCCCGCGCCGCATCCCGTACCATGCGCTCTTCATCGCTGAGCAGGTCGTCGAGCAGCAGCGGGTCGTCCCACTGAAACTCGTTTTTGGTCGAGGACTTTGCGGCGTTCATCGGGGTCTCCGGATACAATGCAGGTTATGAAAGTCATTCGATTTTAGATCATTTTGGCTGACCAAGACCTGAACCGGCTGCGCATCGACCGGGATGCGCCCCAAACGATCCGCAGACGCGGTTTCCGCTGGTGGTGGCTGCTTGTTGCCGCCCTTGTTGCCGGCGCCGCCTTCTGGCTGTACGCCCGTAATGCGCCGCAGGCGGTTGAAACCGCCACTGTGTCTCAGGCATACCCCTCTCAAGCTCACACTTTGCTGAATGCCACCGGTTATGTCGTGGCCCAGCGCAAGGCGGCTGTGGCGTCGAAGGCCACCGGCCGCCTGGAGTGGCTCAATGTTCGGGAAGGCAGCCAGGTCAAGGCCGGAGAAATCCTCGCGCGCCTTGAAAGCAATGATGTCACTGCGCAGATGCAGCAGGCCGCGGCCAATGTGATGGTGGCACGGGCCAATCTGGAGCAGGGCGACGCTGAATTGAAGGAAGCGCAGCGCGCCATGGCGCGGTCGAAGGATTTGCTGGACAAAAAATTCGTATCTGCCGCCGCGCACGACACTGTATTGGCGCGTCATGAGAAGGCGCTGGCCGCACTCAGCGGCTACAAGGCATCGATTGCTGCCGCTGAGGCCAATCTCCGTGTCGCGCGGGTGGCGGTTGAGCAGACGCTGATCCGCGCGCCTTTTGACGGCGTGGTGCTGACCAAGAATGCCAATGTCGGTGATGTGATCACGCCGTTTTCTTCGGCGCTGGGTTCGCAGGCCGCGGTGGTGACCATGGCAGACATGTCGACGCTGGAAGTCGAGGCTGATGTGTCGGAAGCCAATCTGGCCAAGGTGAAGGTCGGCCAGCCCTGTGAAATCCAGCTGGATGCATTGCCCGACCAGCGCTTCCGCGGCATCGTGCAGCGCACGGTGCCGACAGTGGACCGCGCCAAAGCCACGGTGATGGTCAAGGTCCGCTTCGTTGAGCCGGATGCGCGCATCCTGCCGGAGATGAGCGCCAAGGTGGCTTTCCTCGAAAAAGAACTGCCGGACAGCGAGCGCACGGCACGTATCGTGGTGCAGCCGGCTGCGGTGGTTGATCGGGACGGCGGCAGCGTCGTATTCGTGATCCGTGACAGCAAGGCGGCACAGGTGCCGGTGAAAACGGGCATGAAGATCGGTGACCTGATTGAGGTCAGCGGCAAGGTTGCGGCCGGCGACAAGCTGGTGATGCGGCCTCCGGCGGGCCTGCGCGACGGCGCGTCGGTGGCGGTGGCGGCAAAATAACCGTGTCGCAGTCCGCGCCAGCGGTCGCGATCCGCCATCTCACCAAAACCTACCGCCGTGGCGGGCAGGTGGTGCCGGTTCTGGAAGACATCAGCTTTGATATTGCCGCTGGCGACTTTGTGGCGCTGATGGGGCCGTCCGGTTCCGGCAAAAGCACATTGCTCAATCTGATTGCCGGCATTGATCGGCCCGACAGCGGTGAGTTACGGGTCGCTGATGTCGACATCATGCAACTGGATGAAGCGGGGCTTGCTGACTGGCGGGCGCGCAATGTCGGTTTCATTTTTCAGTTCTACAACCTGATGCCGGTGCTGACCGCAATGGAAAACGTCGAACTGCCGTTGCTGCTGACGGGGCTGGCCGCGCGCGACCGGCGCGAGCGCGTGGAAGTGGCATTAGGCATGGTTGGACTGAGCGACCGCATGACGCATTACCCGTCGGAGCTTTCGGGTGGACAGCAGCAGCGCGTGGCGATCGCACGCGCGATCATTACCGATCCGACCATCCTCGTTGCTGACGAACCAACCGGCGATCTGGATCGCGCTTCTGCGGATGACATTCTCGCGCTGATGGACCGGCTCAACGGCGAACTGGGCAAGACCATCATCATGGTGACGCATGATCCGCACGCGGCACAACGCGCAAGGCGAACCCGTCATCTGGAAAAAGGTCTGTTGACGGACTGATTATAAGTATTTGTTTTTAAATAATATTTATAGCCACATCTGAATCTTCGCATGTATCTTCTGAAACTCATCTTACGCAATGCGCTGCGTCACAAGCTGCGCACGCTGCTGACGGTGCTGGGGCTGCTGGTGGCGATTCTGTCTTTCGGCCTGCTGCAGACCGTGGTCGATGCTTGGTATACCGGCGCTAATTCAGCCGCGCCCGACAGGCTGGTGACACGCAGCGCGGTGTCGCTGGTGGTGCCGTTGCCGGTGCATTACCGCGACAAGATCCGTGCGATTGATGGCGTGCGTTCAGTAGCCTCGGCCAACTGGTTTGCCGGCGTGTATCAAGAGCCGAAGAATTTTTTCCCGCAGTTCGCGATCGATCCGGCGACTTATCTGGCGATGTATCCCGAATACCGCATTCATCCGGATCAGTTGCGCGATTTCATGCGCGACCGCAAGGGCGCCGTGGTCGGACGCAAGCTGGCGGATACCTATGGATTCAAGCTGGGGGATGTAGTGCCTCTGAGGGGAACGATCTTCGCCGGCAACTGGGAGTTTGTTGTTCGTGCGATTTACGAAGGCGCGACGCCGAAGACCGATACCTCGCAGTTTTTCTTTCACTGGGAATATCTGAACGAGACGGTGCGCACTCGTGCGCCGCAACGTGCCAATCAGGTGGGCGTGTTTGTGGTGCAGGTCAGCGATGTGTCACGGGCCGCAGAAATCAGTGCGACCATCGATGCGCAGTTCCGTAATTCACCGGCGGAAACGCTCACCGAAACTGAGAAGGCTTTCCAGATCGGTTTCATCAAGCAGACCGAGGCCATTGTCATCGCCATCCGTATCGTGTCCTTCGTGGTCATTTTCATCATTCTGGCGGTAATGGCCAATACCATGGCGATGACGGCGCGTGAGCGTGTCGGTGAACACGCGACGCTGAAGGCGCTGGGTTTCGGTCCGGGTTTTCTCGGTGGGCTGATTTACGGCGAATCGCTGACGATTGCGTTTGCTGGTGCCGGGCTGGGCGTGTTGCTGACTTTCCCGGTGGCGGATTGGTTTGGTGCCAAGATGGGTACGCTGTTTCCAGTGTTCGAGGTGAGTACGGAAACCGTGTGGCTACAATTTACCTGTGCGCTGGTCGTTGGTGTGGCGGCGGCCGTGGTGCCGGCCTGGCGAGCGGCGCGGGTGCGCATCGTTGAAGGCCTGAGGGCGGTGGGCTGATGGCGCTTCCGTTTTCCTATACGGTCCGCAATCTGTGGACGCGCAAGCTGACAACGGCGCTGACCGCCGGCGGCATGGCGCTGGTGGTTTTTGTGTTTGCAGCGGTGCAGATGCTCGATACCGGTCTGCGGCAAACCTTGATTGCAACAGGCCAGCCCGACAACGTGCATGTGACCCGGCGCGCATCGGGCGCAGAAATTTCCAGCGTCGTTGACCGCATGCAGGCGTCAGTTGTGGAGACGCAGCCGGAGATCGCCATCGGCGGCAATGGTCTGCGGCTGGCATCCAAGGAAGTGGTGGTGCTGATCACACTGCCGAAGCGTGATTCCGGTGTGGCGACCAATGTCACGACGCGCGGCGTCGGACTCGCCGCTTTTGAATTGCGACCGCAGCTGCGCATTATTGAGGGCCGTTCATTCAAGCCGGGTTCGGCCGAAGTCATCGTTGGTTCGAGCATTGCCCAGCGTTTCGAGGGTGCGGCGGTCGGTTCGCTGCTGCGTTTCGGCGGACGTGAATGGCGGGTCGTCGGTTTGTTTGAGGCCAAGGGCTCGGCTTACGACTCCGAAGTCTGGGCGGATGCCGATCAGTTGCTGCAGTCGTTCCGGCGCAACGCCTGGTCGGCCGTGGTGGCGCGGCTGGCCGATCCGGCGGCCCTGCCGGAGATGAAGGCGCGGCTGGAAAACGATCCGCGGCTGACGCTGGATGTGAAGGCGGAGCGTGAATTTTTCGAGGATCAGTCGAAGGCACTGTCGAACTTCATCAGTTATCTGGGGCTGACGCTGTCGGTGATTTTTTCGGTCGGTGCGATGATCGGCGCGATGATCACCATGTATGCTGCAGTGGCCAACCGCACCGGGGAAATCGGCACGCTGCGCGCACTCGGATTCCGGCGCACCAGCATCCTGGCGACTTTCCTGCTGGAGGCGGTGCTGCTCGGCATCGTCGGCGGTATTGCCGGTCTGATGCTGGCGTCGCTGATGCAGTTCATCCACATATCCACGTTGAACTGGCAGTCGTTTTCGGAGCTGGCGTTCAGCTTTACGCTGACGCCGCGCATTATCGCGACGTCGATGCTGTTTGCGGTGCTGATGGGGGTGATCGGCGGTTTTCTGCCGGCGGTGCGCGCCGCGCGGCTGAGCATCGTTGACGCACTACGTGCTGCCTGAAGCGGTTCAGCTGCGGGCCGGTGCCCGTTCGATGGTGCCGAGGTGAAAACGGTATTCGCCGGCCTTGCGGTCGGTGTAGTAGTGGGTCAGCGTGTTGCGCACCGTGGCGAAAGCAATCTGTTCCCAGGGGATATCCGCTTCGTCGAACAGTTTTACTTCCAGTGATTCGGTGCCGGCGCTGAAATCGAGATCGAGCAGACGGGCGCGGAACAGGATGTAGACCTGGTTGATGTGCGGGATGTTGTACATCGCGTACAGCGGGCCGACTTCAACGCGTGCATTGGCTTCTTCCAGCGTTTCGCGGGAAGCGCCCTGTGCGGTGGTTTCGCCGTTTTCCATGAAACCGGCGGGCACGGTCCACAATCCCATGCGCGGTTCGATCGCGCGACGGCACAGCAGAATGCGGTTTTCCCATTCCGCGATGCAGCCGACGATCATTTTCGGATTCTGATAATGAATCGTCGCGCAGGCGTCACAGACGTAGCGGGGCAGTGAGTCGCCAGCGGGGATTTTGAGGCTGACGGCGGCGCCGCAGTCGCTGCAGAACTTCATGGTTGAGTCCAGGTTTCGAGGCCGCCACTATACGGGAAGATGGTTTTGCCGGACATCTTTTGTGAGGCGCCAGCGGGGATTCAAGCGGACTTGAACGGGTTGCGTTCAGCCAGCGTGCGGCCATGTTCATCGAGCAACGCCGTTTCACGCTCCAGATAGCGGCTGACGGCCTCTGCGAATTCGGGATGCGCCAGCCAGTGCGCCGACTGCGTGGTGACCGGGAGCAGGCCGCGCGCCATCTTGTGTTCGCCCTGCGCGCCGCCCTCGAATACCTGCAGGCCGCGCGCGATGGCGTATTCAATGGCTTGGTAATAGCAGGTCTCAAAATGCAGCATGGGGTGATGCTCGACGGCGCCCCAGTGCCGGCCATAGAGTCGGGTCGCGTTGCGTACGAGCAGGGAGGCGGCGACGGGTTGGCCTTCGCGCAATGCGCGGACCAATACGAAATTCTCGGGCATTGCAGCACCGACGCTCTGGAAAAACGCCAGACTGAGGTAGGGAGCGGAGTGGTGTTCGCGGTATGTCTGGCGGTAGCAGCGATGGAAAAATTTCCAGTCCTGTTCGCCGATGGCTGGACCCTCGAGCCAGTCAAATTGGATGCCGGCATCACGCACCTTGCGCCGTTCCTGACGGATTTTTTTGCGCTTGTCGTGACTGAGTTGCGACAAAAACTGTTCAAAGTCAGCGTAGCCGTCGTTGCGCCAGTGAAATTGCAGGCCCTGCCGCAGCATCAGTCCGTGGCGTCTGAGATCGTCGAGGTCTGCTCCCGATGGGAACAGGATGTGCAGCGACGAGATCCCGTTTTGTCCTGCCAGTTCCATGGCGCCGGCGATCAGGCGGTCTCGATGATGTGACTCCGCGGCAAGAATGCGCGCGCCGACCACCGGGGTAAAGGGTATGGCGCTGAGCAGTTTCGGGTAGTAGGTCAGGCCGTGGCGCTGGTAGGCATCTGCCCAGGCCCAATCGAACACATATTCGCCGTAGGAGTGCTGCTTCAGATAAAGCGGCATGGCGCCAACCAGCGCATCCCCGTCTTTGAGCAGCAGATACTGCGGGGTCCAGCCTGTGTCCGGGCATGCGCAACCTGATTCGTGCAAGGCGTGTAGGAAGGCGTATTGCAGGAAAGGATCATCGCCGGCCAGCCGGTTCCAGGCTTGCGGATCAACGTCATCAAGGGATGTTGCGACTTGCAGGTTCACGTCGGCGTCGCGTCAAAAGGTATGCGTGTCGATGATATATTAGCGCTATGAAAATAGCGATTGCACAACTGAACGTTGCGGTGGGTGATCTCGATGGCAATGCTGCGAAAATCAGCGATGCCGCCCGCCGTGCAAAAGCAGCAGGCGCCAGCCTGTTGCTGACCACCGAACTGGCATTATCGGGTTATCCGCCGGAAGACCTGCTGTTGCGGGATGATTTTTTCCAGGCTTGCGACCGCGTGTTCCAGCGGCTGATCGCGGAAGTCACCGGCATTACTCTCGTGCTGGGCCACCCCCACCAGATCGGCGGCAAGCGCTACAACGCGGCTTCGGTGATTCGTGACGGAAAGATCATTGCGACCTACCTGAAACGCACGTTACCCAATTACACGGTGTTCGACGAGGAGCGCTACTTTGATTCCGGCGACGCGCCTTGCGTGTTCGAACATGAGGGTGTGCGCATCGGCATCAATATCTGCGCCGACGTCTGGGAAGAGCCTGCGGCCCGGGCGGCTCGTGATGCCGGGGCCCAGCTGTTGTTGGTGCTGAATGCATCCCCTTACCACGTCAATAAACAGCTGACGCGTTATGAAGTGGTTCGTGAACGTATCGGCAAGACCGGCATGGCAGTGGTGTATGCCAACCAGGTTGGCGGCCAGGATGAGCTGGTGTTTGATGGTGCCTCTTTTGCGGTTGACGGCCGCGGCGAGTTGACGCATCAGTTTCCAGCGTTCAAGGAGGTGGTGGCGCTGGTTGAACTGGCCGGTGGTATGCCGAAGAAGGGTGAAATCGCCCCGGTGACCACGCTGGAGCAGGATGTTTACGCTGCGCTGACCATGGGTGTGCGTGACTATCTGGGCAAAAATGGATTCCCCGGCGCGCTGCTCGGTTTGTCCGGCGGCATCGATTCGGCACTGACGCTGGCGGTGGCGGTGGATGCGTTGGGCGCAGACAAGGTTCATGCGGTGATGATGCCTTCGCAATACACCGCGGGTATGAGTTGCGAGGATGCCAAGGCGCAGGCGCATATCATGGGCGCCAAGTATTCGGAAATCGCGATCCGTCCGATGTTCGATTGCTTCCGCACTGCACTCGCAGACGAGTTTCGGGGGCTGAAGGAAGATGTCACTGAAGAAAATCTGCAGGCACGCATCCGCGGCACACTGCTGATGGCGATGTCGAACAAGACCGGTGCGATTGTGCTGACTACCGGTAATAAAAGCGAAATGGGTACCGGCTATGCCACGCTGTATGGCGACATGGCGGGCGGTTTTGCGGTGCTCAAAGACATCAAGAAGACGCTGGTTTACCGGTTGTGTGAATACCGCAATGCGCTGAGCCCGGTGATTCCGCGGCGGGTGATCGAGCGTCCGCCGTCGGCTGAGCTGCGGCCAGATCAGAAGGATCAGGACAGCCTGCCGCCCTATGACGTGCTGGACGCAATCATGGAGGCTTATGTCGAGCAGTATCGTAGTCCGCAGGAAATCATTGCCATGGGTTTTGCGCAAGCTGATGTCGATAAAGTGGTCAGGCTGCTGCGGATCAGCGAATACAAGCGGCGCCAGGCGCCGGTCGGTATCCGCATCACCAACCGCGGCTTCGGCAAGGACTGGCGTTACCCCATTACCAACAAGTTCAGGCACTAAGCGCAGGCATCAGGGTCCTGTGATATTCTTTTTGTCATTCCACTGCGTTTTCGGGAGTCACTATGAAAAAAATCGAGGCTATTTTCAAGCCGTTCAAGCTGGATGAAGTGCGTGAGGCGTTGTCCGAAATCGGCGTCAGCGGACTCACCGTAACCGAGGTCAAGGGATTCGGCCGGCAGAAGGGGCACACCGAGCTTTATCGCGGCGCGGAATACGTTGTCGATTTTCTACCCAAGGTCAAAGTCGAGGTGGTCGTTGCCGACAAGATGCTCGATGCCGCCATCGACGCTATGGTGAAGGCTGCCCGTACCGGCAAGATTGGTGACGGCAAGATTTTTGTCAGCGATGTGTCCCAGGTGATCCGTATCCGTACCGGCGAGACCGACGAGGCCGCAGTCTAGTTTTACTGCATCACTTGGTGCTGTTGCGGGCTCCTCGCAGCAGCACCAGCACCGCGCCTCCACCGCCTTCGGTCTGCGGCGCCTGGCAGTAGGCCAGCACTTCATCGCGCTGCGCCAGCCACCCCGACAGTTTTTTCTTCAATACCGGTTCGCGGTTTGGTGAACTCAGCCCTTTTCCATGCACGATGCGCACGCAGCGCAGGCCGTTGCGTAAGGCGTGCGCGAGGAATGCTGCGGTAAGAATTCGCGCTTCCGCTGCGGTATGTCCATGGAGATCCAGATGATCTTGGATTTTCCAGTGGCCGCGCCGCAGTTTGCGGATGTGCTGCTGTGACAAACCGTCGCGGCGGAACAGCAGCTCCTCACCTGTTTCCAGGCCCTGTTCCCAGGCGGGGTGGTCGCTGAGCGTATCGAGGAGGGCTTCCTGATCGTCCCGTTGCCGTTGAGCGGCAACGGGGCGGGGTTTGGGGCGGATCAGGGATGCGCGATTAGTCGGGGCGAGCGGTTTTACATCCGCCAGTGCGGCGCGCAGCAGTTCGGATTCTTCAGGGGCGATGGATGCGCTGTGCGGCTGCTTCCGTTTCACAGCGCATCTCCTCAGGTTCTGGCCGCGGTCAGACCAGGCCCTTGCTTTCCAGGTAGCGCTGCGCGTCGAGTGCTGCCATGCAGCCGGTGCCGGCGCTGGTGACCGCCTGACGGTAGACATGATCCTGTACATCGCCGGCGGCGAATACGCCCGGAATGCTGGTTGCGGTGGCGTTGCCAGCGTTGCCGCCGTGGGTCTCGATATAGCCGTTTTTCATGTCGAGCTGACCCTCGAAAATGTCCGTATTCGGCTTGTGGCCGATGGCAATGAACACGCCTTGCAGTTGCTTGTCGGTCGTGGCACCGGTCTTGGCGTGTTTGATGCGCATGCCGGTGACGCCGGTGTTGTCGCCGAGCACTTCATCGAGCACGTGATCCCACATGACCGTGGCTTTGCCAGAGGCGACGCGCTCGTTCAGCTTGTCGATGAGAATGGCTTCAGCGCGGAACTTGTCGCGGCGGTGGACGATGGTGACGTGTTTGGCGATGTTGGTAAGGTAGAGCGCTTCTTCAACCGCGGTGTTGCCGCCGCCGATAACTGCCACATCCTGATTCTTGTAAAAGAAGCCGTCGCAGGTTGCGCAGCCGGACACGCCTTTGCCCATGAACTTTTCTTCCGAGGGCAGGCCGAGGTACATCGCGGACGCGCCGGTGGAGATGATCAGGGCGTCGCAGGTGTAAGTACCCTGATCGCCGATCAGCGTAATCGGGGTTTCCTTCAGTTTCACGGTGTGGATGTGGTCGAAGATCATTTCGGTGTTGAACCGTTCCGCGTGTTTCTGAAAGCGCGCCATCAAATCCGGACCCTGCACGCCGTCGGCGTCAGCCGGCCAGTTATCCACATCCGTGGTGGTCATCAGCTGGCCACCCTGAGCCATGCCGGTGATCAGCACGGGTTTGAGGTTTGCGCGGGCGGCGTAGACCGCCGCAGAGTAGCCGGCGGGGCCGGAGCCGAGGATGAGGACGCGGCAATGTTTTGTCGTTGTGGTCATGGGATTTTGGCTAAAAAGCGATGAAAGTTATAAAAATGGTGTAAACCGCGACTTTAACAGGTTGGTGTTGCAGCTGCGATTGCAATGCGGTGGGAGGGGGGGGCTGCGTTTAATCTCGGGTTAATGACTATTGCCGGCTAATCTGGCAACATCATCTTTAACACCAATAGAACGGCGATATGCCACACAGGGAAATCCAACGGATTGTGACAAGCTAAAATGCTACCGCCCATTATTCCCAACCCGCAAATCCTTAAAACCGTACCGTTGCTGTCGTCTTTTACCGACCAGCAGATCGCTACGCTGGCTTCCTGTGTGCAGCATCGCAGTTATCCCCGCGGAGCCTTGATTCTCCGAGCAGGGGAGGAGACCGACGCGCTTTACGTCATTCTTTCAGGGCGAGTTAAGGTACTGATTCCCGATGAAGAGGGGCGGGAAGTCATCCTGACCATGCTGGGTTCGCAGGACTTTGTCGGCGAAATGGGCCTGCTGGATGAATTGCCGAGTTCCGCAACAGTAGAAACACTCGAGCCCTGTGACATGCTGCGTATCCCGCGCACTGCCTTCATGTCCTGTATGGAAAGCCATAGTGACGTTGCCATGCAGGTAATGAAAAATCTGGTCAAGCGGCTGCGTGATGCTGACCGCAAAATTGAAAGCCTGGCTTTGATTGATGTTTATGGTCGTGTCGCCCGTTTGATCATTGATATGGCGGAGCTGACCGACGGGTCCTGGGTTGTGCCCAAGGCGCCTGCCAAGCAGGAAATTGCACGCATGATCGGCGCATCCCGTGAGATGGTCAGCCGGGTCATCAAGGATTTGCAGGAAAAAAACCTGATCCGCACCGACAAGCGCAAAATCATTGTTATAGATCGCCAGTCGATGGCACACCGGGGCTCCGCCTGAGCTGATGGATGTGCCGGGATACTCCCCGGACGGTCGAATTTTCTATGCAATGTGATATTTTTCACATTTAATTCAATCGGTTGTGGCACTGTTCCTGGTTGCGACCGGCCTTTATGGTATTAAAATGAGCTTATCCGGGCGATTGCGTTCGGTGATCCGAGTGGTGCCGGTAGTGCACCAAAGGGAGATAGACAAATGAATGCGATCCAGGGGTTGTTCAAGGTTGTTGCGTCGTTTGCATTGACCTTGGTTGCCGCATCGGCTTTTGCCGCTGGTGCCGGTGTCATTACCCACCTTAGCGGCACCATGTCGGTTCAGCGGCCGGACGGCTCAGTGCGCATCCTGTCGCAGAAATCCGAAGTCCAGCCCGGAGATGTGTTGACTACCCAGCGCGACAGTTACGCGCAGATCAACTTTACCGACGGTAGCGCGGCAACCATGCGTCCGAACACCACGATGAAGCTGGAAGCCTATTCGTTTACCCAGGAGCAGCCTCAGGGCGATGCGATGTTCATGCGTCTGATCAAGGGCGGCCTGCGGACGGTGACCGGCCTGATCGGCAAGCGCGGTGACCAGGATTCCTACAAAATCGGCACATCCACCGCAACGATCGGCATTCGTGGTTCCTTTGGTGAGACCCAACATGTCACCGACGATGGCGGAAGCGGTGGGGGTGGCAGTAAGCTTGCTCCGGGCACTTATCACAATACACTTTCCGGCAGCTATGTCATGCGGACCCAGGCCGGTGAACAGTTAATCGGTGAAGGCCAGTTCGCTTTTGCCAAAGATCCTAAAACGCCCCCGGTGCTGCTGCCCGGTGACCCCGGCCTCAATTTGGGTCAGATGCCCTTCACGCTCGGTGTCGGTGGCGGCGCCATTAAAGGCGGCGCCAGCCAAGAGTGCACCGTACGCTGATTGAGTTCTTCAGCCTCTTACGACATACCCCGCTTCAGGCGGGGTTTGTTTTTGGTGGTGAACCTTGATGACTGGTGGATTCGCACCGTGCTGCCGGGGTGCGGGGTTTTTCACTTATAATCATCGGGTTAATTCAATTTGATGATTCTGGAACACCAAAGCTGATGCCGGCTGACAAAACACTCGATGCCAAGGTGGCGCGCAATCCCTTGCCGCCCAAGATAGCAGCGCTGGTCAGGGAATCCTGGTGGCTGGCATTTCTTGCCGTAGCTCTTTATCTGCTGCTGGTGCTGTTTACGTTTCACAAGGGCGATCCGGGCTGGTCGCATAGCGTCGTTCCAGATCACATCGAGAATGCCGGTGGCGTGGTCGGTGCCTATCTCGCTGATCTTCTGTTGTTCGTGTTCGGGATTTCTTCTTACTGGTGGGTCGTACTTTGCGGTGCCCTCGTGCTTTGGGGATTCCGGCGTATCGAAACCGTGCTGGAGAGTGATGACCGTCGTTCTTACGCGGTCGCGCTGGTCGGCTTTGTCGTCCTGCTGGTTTCCAGCTGCGGCGTGGAGTCGCTGCGCCTCTACAGCCTGAAAGCTGCTTTGCCCGGCGCGCCGGGCGGTGCACTGGGCGCTGTGGTCGGCAACGGCCTGGCCGGTCTGGCCGGTTTTACCGGCGCAACTCTACTGCTGTTGGCTCTTTTTGCCGCGGGTCTGAGTCTGTTCACAGGGACTTCCTGGCTGGCAGTTATTGAGCGTGTCGGCGACTGGTCCGAACGCCTTTATGCTTTTGTGATCACCAAGCTGCAGGAACGCGAGGATCGCAAGGCAGGCGAAGTGGCCGTAGTCGCGCGCAAGGACGCCGTCGAGGACAGCAAGAAGAGAATAGAGGCCCACGAACCGGTGCGCATCGAGCCGCCGCGCGTCGAGATTCCGAAATCGGCACGGGTACAGAAGGAAAAGCAGGTTCCGCTGTTTGAAGAACTGCCTGACAGCCTGTTGCCGCCGCTCAAACTGCTGGATCCGGCGGATGAAAATATCGAGACCGTTTCGCCGGACACGCTCGAATTCACGTCGCGCTTGATTGAAAAGAAACTGCTCGATTTCGGCGTCGAGGTGAAAGTGCTCGCGGCATATCCGGGGCCTGTGGTCACCCGCTTTGAGATTGAACCCGCCGTTGGTGTCAAAGGCAGCCAGATCATCAACCTCGTTCGCGATCTGGCCCGCGCGCTGTCGGTGCTGAGCATCCGCGTTGTCGAGACCATACCCGGCAAAAGTTGCATGGGTCTGGAGATACCCAACCCCAAGCGGCAGATGGTGCGCCTGTCGGAGATTCTCAGCTCCCAGGTCTATGCCGACATGGCTTCCCCGCTGACAATGGCGCTGGGCAAGGATATTGCCGGCCATCCGATCGTTGCCGATCTGGCCCGCATGCCGCACTTGCTGGTTGCGGGCACCACGGGTTCCGGCAAATCGGTGGCGATCAACGCGATGATCCTGTCGCTGCTCTACAAGGCGCCGCCTTCGCAGGTCCGGCTGATCCTCGTCGATCCGAAAATGCTCGAGCTTTCCGTTTACGAAGGCATTCCGCATCTGTTGGCCCCGGTGGTTACCGACATGCGTCAGGCGGCCAACGCGCTGAACTGGTGTGTCGGCGAGATGGAGCGCCGTTACAAGTTGATGTCGGCGCTGGGTGTGCGCAATATGGCGGGCTTCAACCAGAAAGTGCGCGAAGCCATCAAGAAAAAAGCGCCGCTCAACAATCCGATTGCATCGACTCCGGAAAACCCGGTGCCGCTGCTCGAAATGTCGTTGATCGTGGTGGTCATCGACGAATTGGCTGACCTGATGATGGTGGTCGGCAAAAAGGTTGAGGAACTGATTGCGCGACTTGCGCAGAAAGCACGCGCCGCGGGCATTCACCTGATTCTCGCCACGCAACGGCCTTCAGTGGATGTCATCACAGGCTTGATCAAGGCCAACATCCCGACGCGGATCGCATTCCAGGTTTCGGCAAAGGTCGATTCGCGTACGATTCTTGACCAGGGCGGGGCCGAAGCCTTGTTGGGGCAAGGCGATATGCTGTATCTGCCGCCGGGGCAGGGCTATCCCCAGCGTGTCCACGGTGCCTTCGTTGATGATCAGGAAGTGCACAAGGTTGTCGAGCATCTGAAGGGGCTGGCCAAGCCGCAATACATCGACGAAGTGCTGGAAAGTCCGGAAGCGGCTTCTGAGGGCGGCGTTGATGGCGGTGAGGGTGGTGATGTCGAGGCCGATCCGCTGTATGACCAGGCCGTGGCGATTGTGCTCAAGACCCGCCGGCCATCAATTTCACTGGTGCAGCGCCATCTGCGCATCGGTTATAACCGCGCGGCACGCCTGATCGAGCAGATGGAACGCGCCGGTCTGGTATCGACGATGCAGTCCAACGGCAACCGCGAAGTGCTGGCCCCGCCATCGGCTTCCGATGGCGATTGAGTACTGATTTTTACGCATCCGGCAAACTTTTTGCCTGCGACGTGATCTGACTCTCCATGATGAAACGTCTTCTGTTGTTACTGCTGTTTCTGGCTCCCCTGGCGCATGCCGTAGATGAGTCGGCGCGCGGCATGGCTTTTGAGGTGTACATCCGCCTGGAGCACGGCATGACCGAAGGTGACTTGGTATTACGCGCTGGCAAGCCTGATCACCAGGCCAACGACAATGTCCGTGAAGGCTTGAAGTCCTACTATTACTACCCGACGACTGCCAATCCGTACCTGACAACCATCACCCTGCGCTCGGGCCGGATCGCCAACATCGAACGCGTACGCCGGAGCCAGTAATGCGACTGCTGTTCATCCTGTTTTGCCTGATACCGCTGTCGGCGTCTGCGGCAGCAACCGATGCCCTGAAGGTTTTTCTCAATCAGACGCAGACGGTCAAGGCGCGTTTCGCGCAGATGGTGCTCGACAAGAATCTCAAGCAGTTGCAGCAGGCACAGGGTGTCATGCAGTTTTCCCGACCCGGAAAATTCCGCTGGGATTACACCAAGCCCTACGAGCAAGTCATTGTCGGAGACGGCACCAGGCTGTGGATCTACGACAAGGATCTCAACCAGGTCACGGTGCGCAAACTCGATGGCGCTTTGGGCGCCAGTCCCGCCGCGCTGTTGTCCGGCAGCAACGATCTGGAGCGCGACTATAAGCTGACCAATCTGGGTATGGACAAGGGGTTGGACTGGCTGGAAGCCATTCCCAAAAACCGAGATACGGTGTTTGAGCGTGTTCGCATGGGCTTCGGCAAATCCGGTCTTGAGGCGATGGAGTTGCGTGACCAGTTCGGTCAGGTGACCGTCATCACTTTTGCCGATGTGGAGCGTAATCCACGAATTGCCGCTGACGTTTTCCGTTTCACGCCGCCAAAGGGCGCGGACGTGATTTCCGAGTGAGTGACCTGTTCGCAAAGCGCGAGCCGGAAGCGCCGCTGGCGGAACGGCTGCGTCCGCGCACGCTGGATGAGGTGGTTGGTCAGCAACATCTGCTGGGCGCCGGCAAGCCGCTGAGGCTGGCCTTCGAAGCCGGCAAGCCGCATTCGATGATTCTGTGGGGGCCTCCGGGCGTAGGCAAGACCACGCTGGCGCGCCTGATGGCGCAGGCCTTTGAAGCGGAATTCATCGCGATCTCTGCTGTGCTCTCCGGCGTGAAGGAAATCCGCGAAGCCGTTGCGCGTGCAGAAGCCGTACTGCAGCAGTCCGGACGCAGGACTATCCTGTTTGTGGATGAGGTTCATCGCTTCAACAAGTCGCAGCAGGATGCCTTCCTGCCGTTTGTGGAGCAGGGGCTGATCACCTTCATTGGCGCTACTACCGAGAACCCGTCGTTCGAAGTGAACGGCGCTTTACTGTCGCGTGCTTCGGTTTATGTGCTGCAGCCGTTGACCACAGCCGACCTTGCTGAGTTGGTGGCGCGGGGTGTATCCAAGTCATTGTTTTCATTTACCTTATCGGATGCTGCGCGCGACAGCCTGGTGGCCTATGCCGATGGGGATGCACGCCGTCTGCTGAATCTTGTGGAGCAGGTGTCCACGGCTGCGGAGCAGACCAAACGAACCGAAGTCGATGATGATTTCGTCAAGCAGACGCTGACACAAAGCCTGCGCCGCTTCGATAAAGGCGGCGACGCGTTTTACGACCAGATTTCAGCGCTGCATAAATCGGTTCGCGGTTCATCGCCTGATGCTGCGCTGTACTGGTTGACGCGCATGCTCGATGGCGGTGCTGATCCGCTGTACATGGGGCGGCGTCTGATCCGCATGGCGGCGGAAGACATCGGGCTCGCGGATCCGCGTGCGTTGCGCGTGGCGCTGGATGCCTGTGAAACCTATGAACGTCTCGGCACGCCGGAAGGTGAGCTCGCGCTGGCTCAAGCTGCGCTGTATCTGGCCGTCGCGCCGAAAAGCAACGCAGCCTATGTCGCTTACAACCGTGCGCGTGAAGTAGTGCGCAATGACCAGTCCCGCCCGGTTCCAGAACATCTGCGCAATGCGCCGACGAAGCTGATGAAGGATCTCGGTTACGGGCGTGAATACCGTTATGCCCATGACGAACCGGGCGCCTACGCGGCCGGTGAAAGTTATCTGCCGGACGGCATGCCGGCGCCGGGGCTTTACGAGCCGACCGACCGCGGTCTGGAAGCCAAAATTGCTGACAAGCTGGCGCATCTGCGCCAGCTCGATCGTGACGCCAAAAAATAGACTTTAAGTTATTGTTTTTAAATAACTTTTAAAATCCGTAGAGTCTTGCGGGATTCTCGACCAGCACCTTGCGGCGCTGCGCTTCATCCGGCACCCACTGCGCCAGCAAATCTGCCAGCACATGATCTTCCGGCATCAACGCACGTCCGCCCGGGTGCGGCCAGTCGGTGCCCCAGACGATGCGATCCGGCGCTGCTGCCACCAGTGCGCTTGCCATCGGTGTGACATCCGCAAACAACGGCGCATTCTTCGACACGAAATACGGGCCCATGATTTTCGCCCAGCAGTTGTCGCGCTGAACCAGCCGGCGCAGTGCCTGGAATGCCGGCGCATCAATGCCTTCCGCGGCCGGGCAGCGCGCAAAGTGATCAATGACGATATCGATCGGCAGCTTGGCGAGCCTTGCTTCTGCTTCCGGCATTTTCGGCAGATCCAGATAGAACTGCAGATGCCATCCGAGCGCTTTCAGTCGGGGTGCGAGTCGCTCACCGTCGGCCAGCGTCAGGCCTTCCGTTTCGGAGGCGAGATTGATGCGCACACCGCGAACGCCGGCCGAATGCAGATCTTCAAGTTCTCGGTCGGTCACATTGGCTTCCACCACGGCTATACCGCGCAGCGCATGCAGGCCGGAGCGCAGCGCGTCGACCATGCAGCTGTTATCAGTGCCGTAAACGCTGGGCTGCACCAGCACGCCGCGGTCACAACCGTTGTTTTTGAGCATCGCCACGTAATCCGTAGTTACGGCATCCGGCGGAATGTATGCGGCGCCGGGCAGGTAAGGAAAACGCTCTTGCGGTCCGAAAACATGGGCGTGGCAGTCCGTCGCGCCTTTCGGGAAACGCGTCTGCGGCGCACGGGTATGCGGGATAAAACCGGGGATATTGGGGGTGCGTATATTGGACATGGTCAACCGCCGTTTGAGGAGCGGCGACTGTAGGAGGGCGGTCGCCGGGCTGTCAAGGATTGGCTGAGCAGGGCGATCTAACCGATAATGTCGGCTCTTTTCAAAAATTGGACCAGTCCAGGTTCCCGCTAAGCTTTAAGTTGGCTTCAATGTGGGCGAAAACGGGAACGGATTGAGGCAGACATGCTTGATATACAACTATTGAGGGCGGATACGGCGGCGGTTGCTGCGCGTCTTTCGGATCGCGGTTATGTGCTCGATGTGGCGCAGTTCACCGCACTTGAGAACGAACGCAAGGCGATCCAGACCGAAACTCAGGATCTGCAGGCACGCCGCAACGCGCTGTCCAAGCAGATCGGTCAGCTCAAGGCAAAGAAAGAAGATGCATCGGCGCTGATGGCCGAAGTCAACGCCCAGGCCGAACAGCTGAAGTCGCTGGAGCAGGGTCTGGAAGCCGTTCAGCAGAAGCTCAGCGATTTCCTGATGCAGGTGCCGAATGTCCCGCATGCCAGCGTGTCGAGCGGACGCGATGCTGACGCCAACGTCGAAGTTCGACGTGTCGGCGAACCGCGCAAGCTGGATTTTGAAGCCAAAGACCATGTCGATATCGGCGAAGGTCTCGGCCTGTTTGATTTTGAAACGGCAACCAAAATTGCGCGCGCCCGTTTTGTGATCATGAAGGGCGGACTGTCGCGCCTGCACCGCGCGCTGGCGCAGTTCATGCTCGATGTACATACCACCGAACACGGCTATACCGAGGTCTATGCGCCGTATCTGGTGAATGCCGATTCGATGCGCGGCACCGGACAGTTTCCGAAATTCGAGGACGACCAGTTTGCAGTGACCGCTGACGGGCTCTACCTGATTCCGACGGCGGAAGTGCCGGTGACCAATATCGTGCGCGGCGAAATTCTCAATTTGGCACAGCTGCCGCTAAAGTTTGTCTGTCACACGCCGTGTTTCCGCCGTGAAGCCGGTTCTTATGGCAAAGACACCCGCGGCATGATCCGCCAGCACCAGTTCGAAAAGGTTGAACTCGTGCAGATCATTCATCCCGATCAGTCTTATGACGGACTGGAAGCGCTGACCGGACACGCCGAAACCATTCTGAAAAAGCTGGAACTGCCTTACCGGGTCATGGCTCTGTGCACAGGCGACATGGGGTTCTCGTCGGCCAAGACCTATGACCTCGAAGTCTGGCTGCCAGGGCAGAACGCCTATCGCGAGATTTCGTCCTGCAGCAACTTTGAAAGTTTCCAGGCCCGCCGCATGCAGGCGCGTTTCCGCAATGACAAGAACAAGCCGGAACTGGTGCATACCCTCAACGGGTCCGGTCTTGCCGTCGGCCGCACGCTGGTTGCCGTACTGGAGAACTACCAGCGGGCTGACGGCGGAGTGGATATTCCTGCAGCCCTGCAGCCCTATATGGGCGGTTTGAAGGCGTTGGAGCCCGTGCGCTAAGGCGCTGACGCTGGTAGAATCCTGCCCCTCGGCACTGTTGTAACGCCATCCGATTTCTGGAGAGGTGGCAGAGTGGTTGAATGTACCGGTCTCGAAAACCGGAGTACCCGCAAGGGTACCGTGGGTTCGAATCCCACCCTCTCCGCCAGAATGTGAAACGGCCCCTCAAGGGGCCGTTTTTTTTACGGGACCTGCACGCAGGTATTCCGTAAACACGACTTTTGGCTGATACGATGGTCCCTATCCAATCGTGATAAGGAATCCGGATACATGGCAAAGCATCTTCCCTATGAAGTCAAAACGGCAACAGGCGAGATTATTGCCTTTGAATTCGTATTGCATGATGAAACCCAGTCTGGAATGAGGGTATCCCAGCTACTGGATGTGGTGCTCGGAACCCTGGATCGCGAATTACGAGTTCTTGGAAACACAGCTAACGGCGATGTAATGCAAGCGCTGGCCATGGCTTTGGCTGTCCGCACCGCAATGCTGCATGCTCCATTTGAGGTGGGGCGCCAGCTCGCGGTCGATTTGGCAATTACTGCACTGGCAGCGGCCGAACATTCCCGGCATGACCCGGGTGTTGTTGGCAATGCTTGAGTAATCACTGCGGCATTCCAGCGGCGCTTGCTTCGGACGGAAAAGTGAACAAGAAAAACGTTATCGTCTCTTTGATCATGGTGCTGACCAATGCACTCACGCTTGCTCTCTTTCGGGCGAGCCCGAGCGGGCAGGAGATGATAGGCTTTGTTTATGTAATGATCGGTATCACCACGTTAATCATTATCTGGCTGCTGATTTTTAACAATGATTAGCAATAGGGCGTGATGATCCTCAGAAGTGTTTGCCAAATGACGGGATTGTTGAATCCCATTGGGTGACAAGGCAGATTCAGCTGAATGCCGGCTTCAGAGATTCTTGACGCGAAGCCCCGCAGCCGTAAAGCCACCGTCCACGGAGATGGTCTGTCCATTGACGTAGCTGGCGTCATCCGACGCCAGGAATACCGCCACAGCCGCGACTTCATCCGGATCGCCATAACGGCCCAGCGGCACCGCGTGTTGCCAGGCTTCCCGGCGTTCTTCCGAGTGCTGATTGCGGTTGCGCTGGACGTCGATCGGTCCCGGCGCCACGGCGTTTACCGTAATGTTGTATTGAGCCAGGTCGACGGCCATTGCGCGGGTCATGGCGATGATCCCGCCTTTTGCGGCGGCATAGGCGGCGCGTCCGCTGCTGCCCAGCAGGCCGGAATGCGATGAAAAGTTGACGATACGTCCGCCGCCCATTTCGATCATGTCGTGTGCGGCGGCCTGCGAGCAGAGGAAGGTGCCTACGACGTTGACTTCGAGCATCTGATGCAGCATTGCCAGCGGCGTTTCAAGAAAATGTTTTTGTGAGCCGAGGCCTGCGTTGTTGATCAGGATGTTGGCGGGGCCGAACATCTCCCGCGAGTAATCGATCATCGCCTGCACTTCTTCGGGGATGCGGATATCGACTTTGCAGGCAGCGGCCCGACCGCCGGCTGCGGTGATTTCAGCGCAAACGGCATGCGCGGATTCCTCGTTATTGTCGGCCAGCATCACACTGGCACCGGCTGCAGCGAGGCGATGGGCGATCGCGGCACCAATGCCGTTACCGCTGCCGGTCACGATTGCGGTCTTGTCGGAAAATTGAACGGACATTTACAGCTCCAGAAGGTTGCGGTGTCCGCATCGCGGAACATTGCGATGTCTGATGACGAAATCCAAGGCTAACACGTGCGCTGCGACTGGTCGCTGATTGGCTGATCCGTTATGCTGTATTTTTTGCAACACGCAAGGAATTTTCAAATGACAGATTCAGCTTCTCAATACGCCGCGCTGTGGCCGCGCGGCCCGCGTCAGGCCAAGG
>CANHZX010000016.1 GCA_947465215.1 Betaproteobacteria bacterium
GAGAAGGTGATCGCGATCATGATCGCCATTGCCGCACTGACTTCGGTCAACGGCTCGATGATTGTCGGTGCGCGTTCGAACTATGCGCTGGGCCGCGACTGGCCGATGCTGGGTTACCTCGGCCAGTGGCATGAAGCCAGCGGGTCTCCGCGCAATGCGATGCTGGTGCAGGGTGCAATTGCACTGGCGCTGGTCGGCTTCGGCGCCATCCAGAACACCGGCTTCAAGGGTCTGGTCGAATATTCGCTGCCGGTGTTCTGGGGCTTTTTCCTGCTTACGGGTATTGCGCTGTTTGTGCTGCGTGCAAAAGAACCGGATGCGCCGCGGCCGTTCAAGGTGCCCTTTTATCCGGTGGTACCCGCGATCTTTGTGCTGATGTGCGGCTACCTGCTGTATTCCAGCCTGACCTATCACCAGGCCCATGCGCTGGTGGGATTGGGCGTGCTTGCTGTCGGCGCGGTAGTGCTGATGGTGGCGAAACTAAAAAATCAATAAAAACAGATACTTGTAAACCTCCTGTCGGGCGCGTGATCGCGCTGCCCGGGATCGGCGTGCGCGCTTGAAATCCGGCTGCGCCGCCCCCAGATTCCACACACCGTTTTTGTTCACCCATTCCGGAGAAGCAATGGTCGACACCGCCAATAAAGAAACCCTGGGCTTCCAGGCCGAAGTCAAACAGCTGATGCAGCTGATGATTCATTCGCTGTACAGCAACAAGGAAATTTTCCTGCGCGAACTGGTCTCCAATGCCTCGGACGCCTGCGACAAGCTGCGTTTCGAAGCGCTGACCGACAAGGCGCTGCTGGAGAACGACGCCGAGCTGAAAATCCGCGTGTCCTTTGATCCGGCAGCGCGAACCGTGATGATCGCCGACAACGGCATCGGCATGTCGCGGCAGGAAGTCATCGACAACGTCGGTACCATAGCCCGCTCGGGCACCAAGGAGTTCCTGTCCAGGCTCACCGGCGATGCCGCCAAGGACGCCAACCTGATCGGCCAGTTCGGCGTCGGTTTTTATTCCTCGTTCGTGGTTGCAGATCGTGTCACGCTGACTACGCGCCGTGCCGGCCTCACGGAGGAACATGGTGTGCGCTGGGAGTCCGACGGCGGCGGCGATTACACGCTGGAAGTGGTGGAGAAGGCGGATCGCGGCACCACGGTGACGCTGCATTTGCGCGAGGGTGAAGATGAATTTGCCGACAACTCGCGCCTGCGCAACATCCTGCGCAAGTATTCGGACCATATCACTCTGCCCATCGTGATGAAAAAGGAAGAGTGGGACAAGGATTCCAGCAAGTACGTTACCACCGACAACGACGAGACCGTCAATCAGGCCAGCGCGCTGTGGGCGCGGCCGAAGTCTGAAGTCACCGAAGAGCAGTACACCGAGTTCTACAAACATGTGGCCCACGATTTCGAGGCGCCGCTGGTCTGGTCGCATAACCGGGTGGAAGGCCGCAAGGAATACACCCAGCTGCTGTACCTGCCGTCGCGCGCCCCCTTCGATCTGTGGGACCGTGAACACCGTCGCGGCATCAAGCTCTATGTGCGCCGCGTGTTCATCATGGATGACGCCGAAAACCTGATGCCGCATTACCTGCGCTTCGTGCGCGGGGTTATCGATTCCAGCGACCTGCCGCTGAATGTGTCACGGGAGATCCTGCAGGAATCGAAAGACATCGAAGCGATCCGCGCCGGTTCTGTGAAGCGCGTGTTGTCGATGGTCGAAGACCTCGCTGAGAATCAGAAGGAGAAGTTTGTGACCTTCTGGAAGGAATTCGGCAAGGTATTCAAGGAAGGCATCGGCGAAGACCAGCCCAACCGCGAACGGATTGCCAAGCTGCTGCGTTTTGCGTCGACGCACAAGGATACGGCGGACGAGGAAGTGTCACTGGCGGATTACATCGCTCGGATGAAACCCGAGCAGGAAAAAATCTATTACGTGACCGCGGATACCTTTGCTTCTGCCAAGGCCAGCCCGCATCTCGAGGTGTTCCGCAAGAAGGGCGTCGAAGTGCTGCTGCTGTCGGACCGGGTGGATGAATGGATGATGTCCTTTTTTACCGAGTTCGAAGGCAAGCAATTGCAGTCCGTGGCCAAGGGCACGCTGGATCTGGGCAAGCTGGAAGACGATGCTGATAAAAAAGCGCAGGAACAGGCTGCCGGCGAGCACAAGGATCTGGTTGAGCGCATCAAGAAGTCGCTTGGCGAGCGCGTCAAGGACGTGCGCGTCACGCTGCGCCTGACCGAATCCCCAGCCTGTCTGGTAGCGGATGACCATGACATGACGGCGCATCTGCAGCGCATGCTCAAGGCTGCCGGACAGGACGTTCCGGCATCGCAACCGATCCTGGAGATCAATCCGGCACATCCTCTGGTGCAGCGGCTGCAGGCCGAGGCGGAAGGTTCACGCTTCGACGATCTGGCGGCGGTGCTGTTCGAGCAGTCGCTGCTCGCCGAAGGCGGTCAGCTGGAGGACCCGGCCGGATTCGTCAAACGGCTCAACCAGCTGATGCTGGCGCTCGGCCGCTGATCAGAAAGTTGTGATCAGCGAGAGGCGGAAGCTGCGCGGCTCGGTGGGGTGCAGATGCACGTCGCTGACGCCCGCCGCCGCCTCGCCGGGAAGCCTTGAGGCGTAGAAGTAGCTGATCTGCGAGGCTTCCTTGTTCAGCAGGTTGAAGCCGTCAAGCTGGAGCCGCGTTTTGCGGTCAAAGCGGTAGCCGACGCGGCCGCTGAGCAGCGTGGTTGACGGTGAACGTACACTGTTGTCTTCAATTAGCGGACGCGGGCCGAAGTAACGCAGCCTTCCGCTGCCATACCATGGTCCCAGATGATCGATCGCCACCGTCAGCGTGGCCACCCCTTCGACAGCGCCGGGGATGCGGTCTCCAGCCGGATCGCTGTTGGTGAAGCGGGCCCGGCTCATTGCAATGTCGGCATCGATTTCAAGCCACGACACGGGGGTGTAGAGATTGGACCACTCAAATCCGGTACGGCGGCTCGGCCGGCTGGGTTCGGTGGTGCCGGCATCCCCGACAAATAATAGCTCCGAATCGAAATCGAGCTGGAACAGGCTGAAGGAAGACTGCAGGCCACGCAGCATTTCATAACGTACGCCGGCTTCATAGCCGGTGGTACGCACCAGCAGCGGCACGCGGTCGGCCGGAGCGCCGCTGGCCGGATCAACGGTGATTGTGGTGCCGCGTGCGTCGTTGCTGTGAAAGCCGCGGCCGTAGTTCAGGTAATACTCGGTCCGCTCCCAGGGGCCGAATACCAGCCCCAGTTTCGGACTGACCAGCTGGTCGCTGCTTTTGCCGGAATTCACTGCATTGTCGCTGGTGACATCAGCATGGAAAAAGTCGCCACGCAGTCCGGCAATGCTGCGGAAATGGTTGTTCCAGCGGATGGTGTTCTGCAGGTAGAGGCCGGCACTGGTTTCGACGACATGGTCATCGCGCGTCGTGCTCAGCACCTGGCGGGCACGGGTGTTGAACAGGCCGACGCCGATGTTGTCGTTACGGAGCTGCAATCCGATGATGTTCTCGACCTCGCGTCCACCCCAGTCCTGTTCCCAGCTGTGTTTCAGGTTGAATCCCGACAGCACACGACGGTCCTGTTGCTTGAACTGGTCGCCATTGACCGGATCGTTGAGGAAGTAGGTGAAGTTGGAATACAGGTTGAGCCGGCTTTCCACGACATAGGCATTGGCCTCGGTGACGCGGCCGGCAGAGCTGTGGCGCCAGGCGCCCGACAGGCTGTAGCGGCTGGCATTGCCGCCGTCAGTGTTGTCGACACCGTCATAACGGCCCAGCTGGCCGCTGCTGATCGCGCGTTGCGGGATCTGGTCGGTGGCGTTCCAGTCACCCTTATAGGCCATGGCGGTGATGTTCCAGCCGTTCTTCGCCGTGCCGCTGTGATAACGCAGCAATGCATTGATCTTGCCGAAATCGTCGGGGCGGCTCCACGGGCCGTCGTTGTGCTGCAGTTCCAGGCCGTAGAGCAGATGGCCGTCGGCGACAGCCGGCGATCCTGCGAGCAGGGCGCGGCGGTAGCCGTAGCTGCCAGCCCCGATTTCGCCAAGGCTGGTGTCAGCCCGGTCGAGAATATTGATGTGTACCGCACCAGCCGCGGCGAAGTCGCCCTCGTCGGCGTAGTAGGGCCCTTTTTTGTAATACAGTCCCGATACCAGTTCCGGGATCAGGAAGTTGAGATCGCTGTATCCCTGCCCATGACCGTGGGTACGCAGGTTGACCGGCATGCCGTCAACCGTGATCGCCAGATCGGTGCCGTGATCCAGATTGAAGCCGCGCAAGAAGTACTGGTTGGCTTTGCCGTCGCCGCTGTGCTGGGTAACGATCAGGCCGGGTGCGAATTCGAGGATTTCGCCGCTGCGGTAAGTGGGGCGCGCGTCGAGCTGTTCCCGGGTGATCAGCCCTTCGTTGGCGGATCCGGCGATGCCCAGACGGTCCGCGCCGGATTCAATCACTTGCACCGGCGCCAGCGTCGGAATATCAGCGGCATGGGTCTGTGTAATGACTATGCCGATGATCACAAAAAAACGCATTGATAACCGGATCAGCGGTACGGCGATGTTCATGTGTGGGGCAAGGGGAAACGTTCGGGCATCGGGTTGTTGCGAGGGATGCGGAGTATCCGGCAGCTGCGCTGTCAGATTCGGGATGATACGACAGTTCAGCGCAACGAAGTGCCGCAACCCCGTCGTCTGGCGCCGTCAATTTCCACGTCAACGCTGTACGGGAAGGTTTCGTCACTCATGCTGTCGGCGCAGATTTCCCGGCGCAGTGTGACTTTCAGACGGTGGATGCCCGATGTGTTTTCGTGAATGGTGACGCCCGAAGTGGTCTCAGGAAGCGGCGGCAGGGACTGAAAAACGATACGCATGCTGCCGTAGCCGTCTTCAAACATGACCCGGTGGGCAGGCCCGATTTCCAGGCGCCACCCCGGTTCATTGCCAACGCCGCGGAAAGTTATACCGCGAACCCGGGCATCTTCCAGCAGGGACAGCGAACGGACTTCGCGGCAGTCGACGGTTGCGCCTGCCTGGCGTTCCAGCGTGGCGCTGTCGCCTTTGGTCCAGAACTGCATCGCGGCATCCTGGTAACGCACCCCGGACGCTGCACGGACCTGCGGCAGCGTCCGCGTTTCAGCGCCCGTGCGCAGTGCAATACCCGCTGGTGACGACAGGTTGCGGGTATTGATTGTGCTGCCGTCGCTGCATTGCCAGACGTGAGCCTGTAGTTTGCCGCTTGGTCCGGCAGGTGCGGGTGCTTTTGTGCTGCAGGCCGCGAGCATCACCGCTGCGACGAACAACAGTGTGTTGGAGAGGATTTTCGGAAGGTCTAAGGATTTCATGTCTTGAGGCTACCGTAATCGTACGCACGCTGCCAGCCGGTGCCTGTGGATTGCGTACGAAAAAAAGCCCGGCAATCGCCGGGCTTTTCTGATGCCGTCAGTGTTATCCGGCCTTCTTGCGGTTTTTCTCCAGCCAGCCTTCGACCAGCGTGACGGTATGGTCTAGTTCGGCGAGTTGCTGCCCCTTCTGTCCGGCAATGGTTTTTACCAGCAGATCGACGCGTTCGATATTCGGCGCTCCGGCAGCCAGTGCACGCGCAGCCGAAGACGGGCTGCCGAGTGACAGTGCGGCGTTCGCGTATTTCTCGAACGGCACCATGTCTTTTTCGCTGGCACCCAGAGAGACGCAAAGCTTGACCACCCAGTTGTAGACCGTGCGAGTTGCTTCGAGGTCGCTGTGGACCGCGTCCTTGATCGGCCGCATTTCATTGGGTTGCACGCAGCGGTAGTTGCCGGCCACCAGCATTGCCCATTTGGCGAGCGGCACGAAGACCGAGTCATGCACCTTGAGTTTGACCGGCAGTTCAATCTTCTTGCCGTCGCCCGCATCGAAGCGGATTGCCTCGATATCGGCTTCAAGGTTGCGCAGGATTGCCGTGTGCTCATCAGAATCAAAACGTGCTGCCTTGAAATTGGTCGGCAGCCGCACTTGCAGCACATTGACCTTTTCTTCCGGCGGGCGGAAGGCCTGCGGATCGGGGCTGCACAGCGTCAGGGTCTTCGGATCAAAGCTGTCCCATACCGAAGCATCGGTGAAACAGTTGCGCAGGCCGTCGGCATTCAGGCCGGGGATGCGTTTCAGGTAGGGCAGCGGCGGCATGTTCATGATCGACATGCAGGGCACGCGCGATTTGGCGACCTTGTCGAGCAGTTCGCGCACACCGGGCGAACGGTATTGCGGTTCCTGCATTGCCAATGCGATCAGGTCGTAGTCGGCGGGATTCACCGAATCGGGGCCGCCGGCGGAGAGTTTGCCGGGCAGATCGCGTGAACGGATTTCCACGAGACCTTCACGGCCCTTGATCGGCATGCGCACGATCGCGCCCTCGCTGTTGAATAAATCGGCTTCGGCGGGCAGGCAGACCATTTTTACGGTGTGTCCTGCGAGTAGCAGCTTGGTGGCGAGCAGTGAGCCGTATGAAGCGCCAAGGATCAGAATCTTGTAAGTGGGCATGCAGGACATCCTCAATTAATTGGGCTGGAGTGGCGCGAAGTGCCGGGGCTTTATGTGGTTTTATGGCCCTGATGCACCCAAACTGCGCAGTCGCAATGTTAGTCAGTAACGACGTTTCACGCAATGAAACGCAGCGAGACTTTAGGTGATAAACCCTGTGCGTTTCGCAATGCGGGAACCGCAGTGCAGCATCCGGTGATGCGCATCCGGATTATGGTTTGACCGGTGTGATACGTCCTGTCAATTGCAATGAACCTTGTGCGGATGTCCGGACTACGAAAATCTCGCCTTCACCGGGAAATTCACCGGTCAGTGCAGTGATATTGACCTGATGCGTGACCATGACCAGGTTACCCGGTCCGCGAAAAGACTGAATGCGAGCGCGGACTGCAGCGGTTTGCTGTTCGCTCTGGGCGCTGCGGTCGCCAAAAAATGAATCGAGAGCCGGGTCCGGCGTGGCGGAGCCGAAGGCAATGGTTGCCGTATCCAGGCAGCGGCACCAGCGGCTCGACAGTACGGTGGAGATGCTGATGTCCGCATCCTTGAGTCGCTGACCGGTTTTTGCGGCCTGCTCTCTACCGGCTGCGGAAAGGTTGCGCTGGGTCTTGCAGTCCCCCGGCTTGAATTGCGGAGGATCGCCGATACCGGGTTCAGTTGCCGCATGGCGCATCAACAGCACGTATCCCCCGTTACGCAGTGCGCTCCACAAGGCCTCATCGGCATGTGCCGGCGTGACCACCAACATCAGCAGCGTGAGCAGGTAATGGCAGTTGAACAGGCGCCCCGGTGGATGTAAGTGTTTCAATCGATGAGGCCGATTTTGCCGTTGTGCGAACCCACGTACCAGAGTCGTCCCGATTCAGCCAGAAGGTGGCGCACGCCGTTGTTGGTCGAGGGCAGGCGGATAACCTGCAATGCTTCGGTGGCGGGATCGAGCCGCAGTACCGTATCGTTTTTCAGTTCATTGGCCCAGATGATTCCCGCATTGTCGACGGTGACCGAGTACGGTCCCACATTGCCGCCGGGTAGCGGGTAGGTTTTGACGACCTTCATGGTTTGCGGGTTTATTTTTGCCAGTTGTCCCTTGCCGTACAAAGTGACCCACAATATGCCGTCGGCGGCGACGGCGATGCGTCGCGGACGGCTGGCCAGTCCCAGGTCGACCTCGCTGATTTTTCCGGATCGTGGTTCCATGCGGCCGAGCTTGTTGTCCGTGCTGCGGCACCACCAGACGTTGCCGGCTCGATCCAGCGCGATGCCGGTGGGGCCGCCTGAAGTTTCGTATTCGGCAATACGACCGGTTGCAATGTCGATACTGCCCAGCTTGTCTCCGGTTTGCATCGTGAACCACAGCGTTTCACCATTTTCGCTGATCACCAGTGAATGCGGGCCGCTGCTGCGTCCTGAGGGCACGGAGAACTCGGCGATCATGCCGGTAGCCGGACGCAGCCGGCCGATCGTGCCGTTGCCGTAGCCGGTAGTCCATACGGTACCGCTGCGGTCAACTACGATGCCTGAGGGCTGGTGGTTTGGTGGCATCTCCCAGTCGCGAAATAATTGCGTTTTCGGATCAAATCGCGCGACTTTGTTGTCGTTGGGCACAGCGATGTAGATCATCCTGTCGGCGCCCGCGGCTGCCGTGCGGCCGAACATCGGGGACGGCAGTTGCCATTCGGATATTCTCGGTGCCGCCTGGAGTTGTTCAGCGGCTGCGGCAAAAAAAGGGGTGAGCAGCAAAGCGATCCCGGCGAGCAGCTTCAGAAGCATGGTTTTCCCGGTCATCCCGTTGCGGCTTGTGTTTCGCACTGATTGCGTCAGTTTGATTACGAAGACGTGCGTTGTAATGAGGTTGTGAACAGTCATGATCGCGCCGTGCTTCATGATTTGATTATAACGTTGCCGGCAGCGACCCAGTCCGGTCTTCGCACCAAAATAAAAGCGGCCCGCAGGCCGCTTTGTTGTATTGCACGTTTGCAGCGGTTTTAGACGATGCGATTGCGCAGCACCATCGCCGGTTTCTCAAACGCACATTCGACAATGTCTCCCGGTTTCAGATACAGCGCTTCGGCATCGGCCTTGCCGACGGCAACGCCACCCGGGGCGCCGGTAGCAAACATGTCTCCGGGCTGCAGGTCGAGCAGACGTGAGAAGTGCGGGATGATGTCCGGAAGTTTCCAGATCTGGTCGCTGGTGTTGACGCGCATCCGCTGCACGCCGTTGACGCTGCAGGTCACCCAGATGTCATACGGATCGGGGAATTCATCCATGGTGATGATGCAGGGGCCCAGCGGACCGAAAGCCGGTGCGTTTTTTGAGGTCCAGAAACGTGAGCCGGATGCGACCTCCCGTTTCTGTGTGTCGCGGCAGGTCAGGTCGTTGAGGATTGTGATGCCGGCGATATAGCTGACGGCATCTTCGGCCTTGGCGCCATAGGCGCGTTTGCCGAGTACGAAGACCAGTTCAGGTTCGTAATCCAGCCGGCTCACCGTGGCCGGACGGGGAACGTCGGCGCCGTGGCCGGTGAGGCAGGAATTCAGCTTGACGAAGCCGGTGGGTTCGCCGGGCATTTCCTTGATCAGGTCGTTGCGTTTCAGTTCTTCAAGGTGGGTGCGGTAGTTCTTGCCGACACACAGGAACTTGTCGGCATCCGGAATCGGCGGGAGATAGTGAACGTCGGCATCGGGCGCCAGCGTTTTTTTGTCCAGCCTCGCGGCATTTTTGCCGGCATGTTCAAGAACCGCGCGGGCGCGTGCAAGGCCGGTATCGCCCAGCGCCAGAAGTCCTTTCATGGATGCCGGGATGATCGATTTGCCGTCGTCCATCGCGCGTTCTCCCGCGACAAGGTCAAGCATGCTGCCGTTGATCTGTGCGCCGATGCGCACGGTTTGCGGATCGGAGTGAAGGGTGTAGGTTGCCAGTCGCATTGCGTCATCCTAAGGTAAAAAAAACGGCGCGGAATCCGCGCCGATCGGAGCCAGCCCGAGTTCGAAACCGTTATTTTACGATGTTGGCGGCATCCGCTTCCACTACCCGGGGCAGCGCGCAGCGGCGAGCTTCACTGCGGTTTTGCGGTGTCATGATTTGGACAGATGGTCGAACACCAAGGGGCGGGCGACCTTGCGCGTGAAATCCATGAAGCCCTGGGCCAGCACGGGCAACTGCTTGCCGACGGGATAGGCGAATACCCAGTTTTTTTCTACAGGGAAACCTTCCACATCCAGCACGACAAGCTGCTCTTGGGCTACATCCAGTCCAAGGGTGTAGCGCGACATGATCGAGACGCCGAGTCCTGCAATGATGGCCTGCTTGATGGCTTCATTGGTGGACAGTTCCATGCGAACTTTGGGTTCAAGGCCATGCTCTGCGAAGATTTCGCGCGAGGTCTGGCGGGTTCCGGAACCCGCTTCGCGAATCAGGAACGGTTCCTCGGCGAAACGGGCAAACGGAATGTTTTTTTCCTTGGCCAAAGGGTGGTCTGCAGCGGCGTAAGGGACCATCTGATTCGGTAATATGGTCTGTGTAACGATTTCGGAGTCCCCTGGGGGGCTTGCGAAAATGTAGAGATCGTCGAGGTTTTGCCCTAACCGTTCCAGCAGAGCCGCCCTGTTGTGGATCTGCAGTGAGACTTCGATGCTGGGATGCTGTTTGACGAATTCACCGAGGAGGCGAGGGGCGAAGTATTTTCCGGTTGTGCTGACCGCAATTTGCAGTCGACCGTTGGTCATCCCGCGGATATTGGCGAGTTGTGATTCCAGTTCTATCAGGGTTGCAAACAGTTTGTTGGTGGTGGCCTGCACCGCCCGTCCGGCTTCCGTCAGATGCACACGTTTGCCGATCTGCTCGACCAGCGGCAAGCCAACGGTTTCGGACAGTTTTTTCATCTGTACTGAAACGGTGGGTTGCGCCATATACAGTTCCTCGGCGGCCTTTGTAAAGCTGCCCAGCCTGGCTACGGCTTCAAAAACGCTCATCTGTGGAAGGGTGCCGTGTTTCAGGAAGGACCGGATCTTATTCTTGGGCATGACAAACCTTTCATTGCAAGCGATTATCAACCGTTCTACATTGAAAGAATGCGGAACGACCTTTACCTCGAACAGGCAGGTCTTATGGTCGAAAAATGACCTTTCCTGTCCAGGCAAAGGTCTTGCTTGCAGCTCCGGAAGCAGAAATCTACCGGATTGCCGGAAACCCCGGGAGCCGCGATGTGCTCCGTGTTGACGAGGTGACCACAGCAGCTGACGCTGCCCAAGCTACTCCCCTTTGGGGTAAACACGCTATTCAGTCGTGTTAACAACTAATTAGATCATAGTCGCACATTGTTGACAATGTTGTCGTCAAAGACTGTTTGTATTCGATCCCCTGGATTACGAGAAATGATTACTGCATTCTGTTCTTCGGAATGTCGATGCTGGTTTACTGGCCGGAAGGTTTCAAACTTGGTTATCTCCATCATTGTGCTTAATGTCGCACATTGTCGACAATGTTGTCGCCAAAGACTGTTTGCGTTCGACACCCTGGATTACGAGAAATGATGACTGCTTTTTGTTTTTCGGAATGTCGATGCCGGTTTATTGGCTGGAAGGTTTCAAACTTGGCGATCTCAATCATTGCGTTTAATAAATCTAAGCATTAACTAATTCTCGATCGATATCTTTTATGTAATGCAGTCAATTCCAAATCATCATTTCACTTGTAATCAGTTCAATGCTGATAATCCGTCCGTGCATTTTTTTTGATGCGCGTGATTCCCCGGAAGGTTTTCCGGTGGATTACGGAGTTGACCGGGGGAGTAGCTTCCGCGGCTTAATAGTTTCCAAAGTCGCGCGCGATGTGGTCGTCAATACGGGTAATTCAGTTGCCCCGGCCCATCGGCAGTTTCAGGCTGCAAGCGAGACCGGGTTGTGGGGGCGTACGAATGCGCTGCGCAATTTGATCTCGACTTCGGAGAAGAAAACATGGAAATACTATCCACTGAGTTTTTGTCTGCACTACTAGCAATTGTAGTTATTGATCTGGTGCTGGCCGGCGATAACGCCATCGTTATTGCGCTTGCCGCCCGCAATCTTCCGCAGGATCTTCGCAAGAAAGCCATTATCTGGGGCACATTCGGTGCCATTGCCGTTCGTACGGCGATGACTCTGGTGGTGGTCTGGCTACTCAAAATTCCGGGCTTGCTGCTTGCCGGTGGCGCATTGCTGGTCTGGATTGCCTACAAATTGCTCGCCGACAACGACAATAATGAACACAACGTCAGCCCAGCCAGTAATTTCTGGGATGCGATGAAGACCATTGTTGTTGCGGATGCCGTGATGGGGCTTGATAACGTTCTTGCCGTCGCAGGTGCTGCCCATGGCAATTTCCTGCTGGTCGTGCTCGGTCTGCTGATCAGTATCCCGATCGTGATCTGGGGCAGCCAGATCATCCTCAAGTATGTCGAGCGTTTCCCGGCAATTGTTTATATCGGTGGCGCCGTGCTTGCCTGGACGGCTGCGAAGATGATGATCAGTGAGCCGCTGATCAAGGATTATTTTTCGCAAAATCAATTGCTTACGATGCTTGCGTATGTCGTCGTGATCGGCGGCATTCTGGGCGGCGGCTTCTGGTCCAACCATGCTAAAAAGCGCGCCCGCGTTGCCGGTCATGTTGTTGATCTCGCAGAAACGAAACCTGAGGCTGTTCCGGTTGTTGAAAAATTGGTAACCCAAGGAGGTGCAACCATGATGAAAGTCCTGTTGCCTGTTGATGGTTCGTCGAATTCCCTTAGCGCCGCGCGTCATGTCGTCAACCGTTTCCTCGGCAACTCGGCGATGGAAGTGCACCTTCTTCATGTGCGCGCACCGCTGTCGCGGCACATTGCGCAGTTTGTCAGCAAGCGTGATCGCGAGAATTTCCACAAGGATGAGGCTGAGCGCGCACTGGCGCCGGCGCGGGATCTGCTGAATCAGTTCGGCGTGCCGCATGCCGAGCACATCGAGCTGGGCCAGAAGGCGGAAACCATCCACCGCGTGGCACAGCGCCTCCGCGTCAACCAGATCGTCATGGGTACGGCCCGCAAAAACTCCGTTACGCGCATGCTCGAGGATTCGGTGACCAACAAGGTTCTGGAAATCGCCCAGGTGCCGGTTGAAGTCGTTGCCGGGAAGTCGGTTTCCAGGCTGGAGCAGTTCGGGATTCCGGCCGGAGTCGGCGCTGCCGTCGCTTTCCTGCTGGTGGCGGCTGACTGATTTCCCTGGGCAGTCTGCGGCAGATTGCTCCTTCACAAGCCCCGCTGCAAGGCGGGGCTTTTTTTATGGGGCAGGCAAAAACCGTTACAGAAGTTGATGTTCCTCATGAACATAAATCATTCCTCGAAAGCGGTTTTCGCGGTGGCGCGAAGCTAAAATCGTCTCCGTTTGATGCCCGTTCCGGCGCCGGAATATCCGGTTGTATGGGGGGCACGAAGGGGAGTAGCTCAATAACCGCGCACCGTCATTCCGGGGATGTTCCATCCTCCGGTGCCCGGGGATCCTGACCGGTCCGAGCGAGACCTTCGCCAGGTGCTGGCGAAGGCCGCTTCATTGCTGCCTTTGTCCGGCGTGACGAAGGCTTTGCTGTGGAAAAGGGACCGGAAATGGAAAGCATAGGTACTTGGTGGATGTGGGCTGCGTTCGCAGCCTTTGTGGTTGTCGCAATCATCGTTGACCTGCTGGTGCTGGAGCGCAAGGGCGCGGCCAAGGTCTCGTTCAAGGAGGCGCTGGGCTGGTCCGTCGTCTGGATCCTGCTGTCCTTTGTCTTCAATGGCCTGCTTTGGTGGTACCTGGACGTCAATCATGGACGTGCGGTTGCCAATGAAACTTCGATGGAGTTCTTTACCGGCTACCTGATCGAAAAATCGCTGGCTGTCGACAACATCTTCGTGTTCCTGATGCTGTTCACGTTTTTTGCCGTGCCGCCGCAGTTCCAGCGTCGTGTGCTGATTCTCGGCATCATCGGTGCGATCATCCTGCGTGCAGTGATGATTCTTATCGGCGCCTGGCTCATCGCCCAGTTCCACTGGATACTCTACATCTTCGGCCTGTTCCTGCTGTTTACGGGGATCAAGATGCTGATGATGGCCGAGGCGGAATCCGATCTCGAGAAAAATCCGCTGATGCGCTGGATGCGCCGGCATATTCCGATCACCAACGAGTTCCATGGCGAGAGCTTTTCCGTGATCAAGGACGGCAAGCGCTGGTTCACGCCGCTGTTCGTGGTGATGGTGATGATCGGCATCACCGACGTGATCTTCGCGGTGGACAGCATCCCGGCGATTTTTGCCGTGACCCTGGATCCCTTTATCGTGCTGACATCGAATGTGTTTGCGATACTGGGGCTGCGTGCGATGTATTTCATGCTTGCTGATCTGGCCGATCGTTTCCATCTGCTGAAATACGGGCTGGCCTTCATCCTGGTCTTCATCGGCATCAAGATGCTGTTGCTGGATATTTACAAGATTCCGATCGGATTCGCACTGTCGGTGGTTGGTATCGTTCTGCTCAGTTCGATGCTGGCGAGCCTGTATGTGACGCGCAAGACGCCAAAACCCTGACGGCGGGCAGGTTCATCCGCGGGCCGGCGGAGCATCGTGTGGTGTATATTCGATGCTCCGCCAGTCCAACGTTCCGTCATCGTGCCCGACATCCACGCCACCATTATTCGCTGCCGCACCAGCAGGCCTTCCATCTGTCATGGCATCGCCCCCGGTTTTCCGCTTGAAGGCGGTCGCCGATGAGTGGCGCTGAGAAGGGGGCTGCGCTGTCCCGGGCCTGGCAAAACTTCCTGACGAAGGAGTCTTCGCCGGGCATCTTGCTGTTTGCCGCGGCTTTGCTGGCAATGGGGGTGGCCAATTCCCCGCTTGCGCCGGTTTATCGCGCATTTCTTGATATCCCGATCGTGCTCAGTGTGGGCGCTTTTGTCATCGACAAACCGCTGCTGCTATGGGTTAACGACGGCCTGATGGCAGTATTCTTTTTTCTGGTCGGGCTGGAGCTCAAACGGGAACTGATCGAAGGTGAGTTGTCGGATATGCGCCAGGCGCTGCTGCCGGTTGCGGCGGCGGTTGGCGGGATTGCGGTCCCTTCAATGATTTATGCCGCCATCAACAGCGGCGATGATCTGGCGCATCGCGGCTGGGCGATTCCTGCAGCGACGGACATCGCATTTGCACTGGGCGTGCTGGCCCTGCTCGGTGACCGGGTGCCGCGGGGGCTCAAGGTTTTTCTGCTGACGGTGGCGATTGTCGATGACATCGGCGCCATCATCATCATCGCGTTGTTTTATTCAGCGACGCCTTCCGCCGTCACGCTGTATGTTGCCGGCGCCGCGATGCTGGCGCTGATCATCATGAACCGCGCCGGCATGATGCGCATCGCGCCCTATATTCTGGTCGGTCTGGTGCTGTGGGCAGCCGTTCTCAAATCGGGTGTCCACGCGACCATTGCCGGCGTTCTGCTGGCGCTGACCATTCCATTGCGTAGCAGCGGGGGTAAACCGTCACCGTCACGCCAGCTGGAGCATGACCTTCATGGCTCGGTTACGTTTGCGGTGCTGCCGCTGTTTGCTTTTGCCAATGCCGGCGTTTCCTTTGCGGGCATGGCACTGTCCGATCTGGCACATCCGATTACCGCCGGTATTGCCCTCGGGTTGTTTATCGGCAAGCAGGCCGGAATCATGGCGGTGTCTGGCGCATTGATTGCTGCCGGATGGGCGCGTCTTCCTCAAGGCGCCACCTGGGGGAGTTTCTACGGTGTTGCCGTACTCACCGGCATCGGTTTCACGATGAGCCTGTTCATCGGCAGCCTGGCATTCAAGAGCGAGCTGGCGGTCGTACTGCCGGTCGACGAGCGCGTCGGCATCCTGCTCGGCTCTGCGGTATCGGCGATTGTCGGATATCTGATCCTGAGGGCGGTGATCAGGCCGCAGGCCGGTCTGCGCTGAAGTTCAGAACTTCGGTTTTTTGGCGGCCTTCTTGTAACATTTGACGCCGTCCAGAATCTCGCGTTTGGCTTCATCGGCACCAACCCATCCGATGACCTTCACCCATTTTCCGAGTTCAAGATCCTTGTAGTGTTCGAAAAAATGCGAGATCTGTGCGAGGGTGCTCGCCGGAATATCTTTCGGCGAACGGATTTTTGAATACAGCGGCGTCAACTTATCGATGGGGGCAGCGAGGATCTTGGTGTCATCGCCGGCTTCGTCTTCCATTTTCAGCATGCCTACTGGGCGGCAGCGCACTACCACGCCGGTGATCAGCGGCACTGGCGAAAGCACCAGCACGTCTACCGGATCGCCGTCACCGGAAAGGGTGTGCGGTACATAGCCGTAGTTGCAGGGGTAACGCATGGACGTCGACATGAAGCGGTCGACGAACATCGCACCAGTGCTTTTTTCCATTTCGTATTTGATCGGTTCGGCATGCATCGGGATTTCAATGATGACATTGAAATCATTGGGCACGTCATACCCTGAATTGACCCGGTCCAGATTCATGGCAAATTTCCTTCAATGTGGATATCCGCATTATAACGATGCCGTCTGCCACCGCAGGGCGTACATGCTAGGATCGCGGTTCGATCAATGAGGGAGCGTTTCATGAAACTTTATATCACCCAGACCTCCGGAAATGCCTGGAAAGTACGCCTGCTGCTGTCCATGCTGAAGCAGCCGTTTGAGACTATCGTTCTGGATTCCGACAAGAAGGAAAACAAAACCCCGGAATTCCTGAAGCTAAACCCGCGCGGCCAGGTGCCGGTGCTGGTCGATGGAGAACAGGTATTCTGGGATTCGACGGCCTGTCTGGTCTACCTCGCGCGCAAATACGGCGGAGAACAATGGCTGCCGACGGATGCCGTGGGTATGGCCGAAGTGCAGCAATGGCTGGCCTTGTCCAACAACGAGCTGCATTACGGCCTGCAGTGGGCGCGCGGCAAGAAAATCGGCATTCGCAGCATCGGTGACTATGAAGAGTACGCCAACTACGGCCGCAACGGCCTGGCGGTGCTGGAAAGTCGCCTCAAGGGCAATCAGTGGCTCGCCTGCGGCCGGCCGTCCATCGCCGATCTGGCCTGTTACTGCTACACCTCGGTTTCGCCCGAGGGTGGTTTTGACCTGAACGCGTATCCGTCGGTTGCTGCCTGGGTCAAGCGCGTCGAAGCGCTGCCGGGCTGGATCAAACGCGTTTGATCAGAGCGTGCTGAACCGGTTCCGCCTCGGTCATGCCGGTGCTGCCGACTGGCACACCGCGGCGGATTCCTGCATTTCACAGCTGGGTGCGGACCCGGGTAATCTGGGCTTTCTTTACGTCACAGATCGGTTTGCCGGCGTGCTGCCTGAAATCCATCGTTACGTCGCGGACCGGACCGGTGTTGAACATTGGACCGGGACCGTCGGTATCGGTGTCTGCGCCACCGGCATGGAGTATCTCGATCAGCCGGGGATGGTCATGCTCGCCGGCGATTTCCAGGACGGGAGTTTTTGCGTGTTCGGCGCGGATTCCGCAACACCGGAGATTGAGGATCTCGAATGCGGCGGCGTCCCGGCGAGCATTGCAGTCGTGCATGGCGATCCCTTGCGCGGTGATATTGCGCAACGCATCCAGCAACTGGCTCTGTGCACGGAGACCGGTTTTCTGATGGGTGGCCTTGCCAGTTCCAGGCATGGCTACCATTTTGTCGCTGACGGTCCTGCCGCCGGTGCGCTGTCGGGCGTTGCTTTTTCCGATGCGGTGACCGTGGCGACGCGGCTGACCCAGGGCTGCTCGCCGCTGCGCAGCGGTCATGAGGTCTCCGGTGCCCAGAACAATATCGTTCTCGAACTCGACGGACGTCCGGCGCTGGATGTTCTGCGGGAGGATGTCGGTCTTGAGGAAAATGAAGAGCTGTCGCGGTTGGGCGGGCAGATTTTTGTCGGCCTTTCGGTGGCTGACAGCGACACTTCCGAATACGTACTGCGCAACCTGATCGGCATCGATCCCGGCAACCGGCTGATTGCCATCGGCGACCTGGTGAAAAAGGGCCAGCGCCTGCGATTTTTTCGGCGTGACAACGACACCGCACGTGTCGACATGGGGCGCATGCTCGACAGCATCAAGGAGGGCTTGTACACCACGCCGAGAGGTGCGCTGTACTATTCCTGCCTCGGCCGCGGCGGCGCTTTGCTCGGCGGCGAGTCCGAAGAGCTGCGCATGATCCAGTCTGCGCTTGGTGATGTGCCGCTGGCCGGTTTCTTCGGCAATGGTGAAATTTCCCATAACAGGCTCTATGGCTATACTGGGGTACTGACGCTGTTTCTCTGAGCAGCGCTTTTAGCGGAGCGGCCATGCCCTTTGAACGCATCCTGTCCGAACTGAACCTGAGCTGGCTGGATGTCGCAGCCTTCGTATCCTTCTTTCTGGCCTGGTCTGGCTATGTCTGGTTTGCGCTGTGGCGTGCAAAGTCGGTGCCGTCATTGCACAGCAGCATGGATCATTACCGCCGACTGTGGATGCTGCGCATGATTGATCGCGACAACCGCATGGTTGACGTCAACATCATGCGCAACCTGACGCGCAGCTCGCAGTTCTTCGCTTCCACCACGATGCTGATTCTCGGCGCGCTGATCGCGCTGCTCGGTTACGTGCAGCAGGCGATGGATGTGGTGTCGGGGTTGCCGTTCACGGTGAAGGCCTCGCAGCGTCTGCTCGAGATCAAGGTGGTGTTGCTGGTGGTGATCTTTGTTTACGCTTTCTTCAAGTTCACCTGGGCGATTCGCCAGCTCGGTTTTTGTGCCACGCTGGTTGGCGCTGCGCCCAAGCCACCGAAGGACAATCCCGAGCAATATGCCTCCGACATCGACCGCATCGCAGCGGTCACGTCCTACGCCGGGACCACATTCAATGATGGCTTGCGTTCCTTCTATTTCGCGCTGGCTGCAATGGCCTGGTTCCTTCATCCCTACCTGATGCTACTGGCGACGGTGTGGGTGGTGTGGGTGCTTTATCGCCGCGAGTTTGAATCACGCACGCTGAAGGCGCTGGCGGACCGGGGCGGTTGAGTGTTTCTGCTGCAGCCATAAAAAAACGGCCGGGTTTCCCCGGCCGTTTTTAATGGAGCATTGCCGATTACAGCAGCGGCACGATCAGCAGCGCAACAATGTTGATGATCTTGATCAGCGGATTGATCGCGGGGCCGGCCGTATCCTTGTAGGGATCGCCGACGGTGTCTCCGGTGACCGCAGCCTTATGGGCTTCGGAACCTTTGCCGCCGTGGTTGCCGTCCTCGATGTATTTCTTGGCGTTGTCCCACGCGCCGCCGCCCGTGCACATGGAGATGGCGACGAACAGGCCGGTGACGATGGTGCCCATCAGCATGCCGCCGAGTGCCTGGATGCCTGCATCCTTGCCCATCAGTGCGCCGACGATAAAGGCCACGGCAACCGGTGCCAGCACCGGCAACAGCGACGGGGCGATCATTTCCTTGATTGCCGCACGGGTCAGCATGTCCACTGCGCGCGAATAATCGGGCTTGGCGGTGCCTTCCATGATGCCGGCGATTTCCTTGAACTGGCGGCGCACTTCGACCACCACCGAACCTGCTGCGCGGCCAACGGCTTCCATCGCCATCGCACCGAACAGATAGGGAATCAGGCCGCCGGCGAACAGGCCGATGATCACGGCCGGGTTTGACAGGTCAAAGGTGATGACGCGGCCGGTTTCTTCGATCTTGTGGGTGTAGTCCGCAAACAGCACCAGCGCGGCAAGGCCGGCGGAACCGATGGCGTAACCTTTGGTCACCGCCTTGGTGGTGTTGCCCACGGCGTCCAGCGGATCGGTCACGGCGCGCACTTCCTTGGGCATATCCGACATTTCGGCGATGCCGCCGGCGTTGTCGGTGATCGGGCCGTAGGCGTCGAGGGCGACGATGATGCCGGCCATCGACAGCATGGAGGTTGCGGCGATGGCGATGCCGTAGAGGCCGCCCAGCGTAAACGACACATAGATCGCTACGCACACGGCCAGAACCGGCCAAGCGGTGGAGCGCATCGACACGCCGAGGCCGGCGATGATGTTGGTGCCGTGGCCGGTGGTGGAGGCTGCAGCGACGTGCTGCACCGGCGCGTACTGCGTGCCGGTGTAGTACTCGGTGATCCATACCAGGAAGGCCGTCAGCACGAGGCCGACAACGGCGCTGCCGTAGAGCTTCATCACCGACAGCGCGGGGTAATGCTCGCTGATGTTGCCGAGCATCCAGTTGGTGATCGGGTAGAAGGCGATCAGGGCCAGCACGCCGGCGACGATCAGGCCGCGGTACAGCGCGCCCATGATGTTCTTGCCGTCGGAAGTCTTGACGAAGAAGGCGCCGATGATCGACGCGATGATGGCGAAGCCGCCGAGGACCAGCGGATACATCACCGCGCCTTGGACGATTTCCGGTTTCGGTAGCATCAGCGCTGCGAGCACCATAGTCGCGATGATGGTCACCGCATAGGTCTCGAACAGGTCGGCTGCCATGCCGGCGCAGTCGCCGACGTTGTCACCGACGTTGTCGGCGATCACCGCAGGGTTGCGCGGGTCATCTTCGGGAATACCGGCTTCGACTTTACCCACCAGGTCGGCGCCGACGTCAGCACCCTTGGTGAAAATGCCGCCGCCCAGACGCGCGAAGATCGAAATCAGCGAGGAGCCAAAGGCCAGGCCGATCAGCGGCTTGATGACGTCGCTCATTTTGGCGCCGGCGCTCATGCCGTTGGTCAGGTACCAGAAGAACAGCACGGTGCCGAGCAGGCCCAGACCGACCACCAGCATGCCGGTGATGGCGCCGCCGCGGAAGGCGATGTCCAGTGCAGGGTTGATGCCTTTGCGGGCAGCTTCGGCGGTGCGCACGTTGGCGCGAACCGAAACGTTCATGCCGATGTAGCCGGCCAGTCCCGACAGGATGGCGCCGACAGCAAAGGCTGCAGCGGTGGTGCCGCCCAGCGCGATCCAGATCAGCACAAACAGCACTGCGCCAACGATGGCAATGGTGGTGTATTGGCGATTCAGATAGGCCTGCGCACCCGCTTGAATTGCCGCGGCGATTTCGCGCATGCGGTCATTGCCGTCAGGCTGCGCGACGATCCAGCGGATCGACACAACGCCATAGACGAGCGCGGCGATGGCGCAAACCAGCGCAAAGATCAAACCATTCGTCATGATTGCTCCTAAACTATTGTTTTAATTGAATAAATTTTGCCGGTGCGTAGCCGGGGCCGCGCTAGGGTGCCTTTATTCCGGATTCTGCGCAAGACCTGAGCAGAAAAGAGGTCTTCAAGAACCCGGATTTCCCCGACACCTCAGACTTTTACCGACCCGCATTATAAAACCCCGGAACCCGGCTTGCACCCTTTGCGCAGGTTTCCTGACGGATATCCGCGTCAGTCTGCAGACCGGAATGCGGACTTCAGTTTTCGCGGTACGGATTGGAGCTTCAGTTGCGCATGCACCGGCAGTCCACCGGCAAAGGGCGGCCAGGCTTCGCCGTCGATCAGCGGTCCGAAATAGGAACGGGCCCTTGCGGTCAGTCGCCAGCCATCTGCGGACAGAAAACTGCGCGGCAGGCGTTTTTCGCGATTCATGATCGCCGCGAGGGAGGCGGGTTCGATATGCCAACGATAGGGCTTGTCGCTGCGGCGGCGGATCACCGGCATGACATTGGAGCGTCCGGCCAGCGCATATTCGACAGCCGCCTTGCCGACGGCGTAGGCCTGCTCCACGTCGGTGGCCGAGGCGAGATGGCGCGCCGAGCGTTGTACGTAATCGAGCACGCTCCAGTGAACTTTGACGTTCAGTGCCGAGCGCAGCATCGCTGCGATGATCGGTGCAACGCCGCCCAACTGTTCGTGGCCGGGAATGCCGTCGCCGCCGGCCTGGGTCAGTCGGCGGCCGTCGCGCAGCTTGACACCCTCAGCTACTGCGATGGCACACCAGCCATGGCGTTCAATCCGGTATTTCACGGCGGCAAGAAAACGTTTGCGGTCGAAATGGATTTCCGGCACCAGCAACAACAGAGGACCGTCTTTGCCGGCTGGCCGTGCGAGACCGCAGGCGGCGGCAATCCAGCCGGTGTAGCGGCCCATCACCTCCATCACGAACACCTTGGTCGAACTGTTGGCCATTGACGCGAGGTCAGTCATCGCTTCGTGCATGCTGGTTGCGACATATTTGGCAGCCGAGCCGAAGCCGGGGCTGGAATCCGACCGCAGGATATCGTTGTCGATGGTCTTGGGCACGGCAATGGATTTCACCGGCCATCCGAGCCGCGGCAGGATGGTGGCCACCTGGTGCGCGGTTTCGGCGGAGCCGTTGCCGCCGTTGTAGAAAAAATAGCCGATGTTGTGGGCGCGGAATACCGCGGTGAGCCTTTCGAAATGGGCGCGGCCCTGCGGCAGCGCCGGCAGGTCGTAGCGGCAGGAGCCGAAGGCGCCGCCGGGTGTGTGCAGCAGCGCGCGGATTGTGTTCGCTGTTTCCGCCGATGTGTCGATCAGGTCTTCGTGCAGCGCGCCGAGGATGCCGTTGCGTGCGGCGTAAACCCTGCCGATGCGCTCGCGGTTGCGGCGCGCGGTTTCAATCACGCCGCAGGCGGAGGCATTGATCGTCGCCGTGACCCCGCCCGACTGGGCATAAAGGACGTTCTGGACGGGCACGAAAACGTTCTGTCGTGCGGCTTATGTCCGCGAAGGGTGCGCGTCGATCGCGGCCAGTATCTTGTCGCGTACGGTCTCGACGGCTTCGCTGCCGTTGATGTTCAGGTAATGCGGTGCGCGTGCGTCACCGCGGGTTTTCCAGCCGCTGTAATAATCGACCAGCGGTTTGGTCTGGTCGTGATAGGTCTTGATGCGTTTCATGACCGTGTCTTCATTGTCGTCGGAGCGCTGCACCAGCGGCTCTCCGGTGACATCGTCCTTCCCCGCGACTTTTGGCGGATTGAACTCGATGTGGTACGAACGGCCGGAGGCCAGATGAACGCGGCGACCGCTCATGCGGCGCAGGATGTCGGCATCAGGCACTTCGATTTCGACGACAAAATCGAGGTCGATGCCCGCATCGCGCAGTGCTTCAGCCTGCGGCAGGGTGCGCGGGAATCCGTCCATGATGAAACCGTTGGTGCAATCGGCGGCCTTGATGCGTTCTTTGACCAGTCCAATCACCACCGGATCGGGCACCAGGGCGCCGCGGTCCATGTATGACTTGGCTTCCAGCCCCAGCTTGCTGCCGGCCTTGATGGCTTCGCGCAGCATGTCGCCGGTCGAAATCTGCGGGATCTTGTAGCGCTGGATTAGGTATTGGGCTTGGGTGCCTTTGCCCGCGCCCGGCAGGCCGAGGAGAAGAATGCGCATTGAATGAGTCCGTTTTAAAGGGATCGAACAGCAGTGATATTGAAATTATTGGGTCTTAAGGATTCGGACGCCAGTATAGCCCCGCATACAGCAGGGGCAAAATGTGGCGTCAATCCGGGGCTCAGCGTTTGATCATCCGCCGGATGCGCAGCAGATCGGCAGGGGTGTCGACGCCGGGATGCGGCGCGCTCGCGGTGACGGCGACACTGATGCGGTAGCCGTGGACCAGCGCGCGCAATTGTTCGAGCGCTTCGGCCTGTTCGACGGCGACCGGACGCAACTTGCTGTATGCACGCAGAAAACTGCAGCGGTAGGCGTAAATACCGAGGTGGCGCAGCACGGGCAGTTTCGGTGGCAGTGCACGCAGGCCTTTTGCAAACGCATCGCGCGCCCAGGGAATCGGCGCGCGGCTGAAATACAGCGCGAGCCCGCTGTTGTCGAGAACGACTTTCACCACATTCGGATTAGCCATGTCGCGGACATCACGAATACGGCAGGCTGCGGTGGCAATGGCGGCATCACGATGTGCATTGAGGTTTTCGGCCACGCGGCGGATCAGTGCTGGTGCGATCAGCGGTTCGTCACCTTGAACATTAACAACGATATGCTGAGCGCCGAGGCGCAGCTTCGCCGCGACTTCGGCGATACGGTCTGTGCCGGATTCATGGTTGTCGCGGGTCATCACGACCTGGTAACCATGATCATCGACCGCAGCTGCGATGCGCGCATCGTCGGTGGCGACGATGACCTGGCTGGCGCCGCTTTTAACGGCACGTTCGGCAACGCGGACGACCATCGGTTTGCCGCCGATGTCGGCCAGTGGTTTCCCGGGGAAACGCGATGAAGCGTAGCGGGCGGGGATGACGACGGTGAATTTCACCGTATTACAGCTCTTCTTCCGGGGGAACTTTGCGCGCATCGTCTTCCAGCATCACCGGAATGCCGTCCTGCACCGGATAACCGAGGCGGCAGGGTTTGCACAGGAGTTCCGCAGCAGATTTGCGATATAGCAGAGGCCCTTTGCAGATCGGGCAGACCAGTATGTCGAGCAGTTTTTCATCCATGGTTCAGGTCTCTGCAAGCCGGGCGAGAATCATCTCGCCCAGGCGGGGGTCGGGTTCGGCGTTGACGATAAGCGCCCAGTGACGGGCGGTCGCGAATGCCGCGCATTTTACCGCATCCTTTTCGGTCATCACGATTTCATCATTACCGGCGAAAGCCAGATCCTGCGCTGTATAGGCATGATGGTCGGCAAAGGCGCGCGGCATGCAGGACAGGCCAAGCCGGCCCAGCTGCGCGAAAAACCGCTGCGGGTTGCCGATGCCGGCGATGGCGTGCACGCGTTTGCCGCGGAAATGTTCGCTGCTAACTGTCTGTTCCGGATGCAGCAGATTGCGGAAGCGGTTGCCGTCGAGCTGCATGGCGAGCGCCTGCGGCCATGCGCGGGTCTCGTCGCGGCCGTTGATGACAACGGCATCGACATCGTTGAGACGGGCGGACGGTTCGCGCAGTGGACCCGACGGCAGCAGCCAGCCGTTGCCGAGTCCGCGAGCGCCGTCGATCACGGCAATTTCGAAATCACGGGCGAGCCGGTAATGCTGCAGCCCGTCGTCGCTGAGGATGACATCGGTTTGCGGGTGTGCTTCCAGCAGCGCGCGGGCAACTGCTACACGGTCGGTTCCGACCCAGACCGGACAGCCGGCACGCTGTGCCATCAGGCAGGGTTCGTCGCCGTAGTCTTCCGGTTTGCCGTCGGTCGTTACCACGCGCGGGTTGGTGGCAGATGCGCCATAACCCCGGCTGATGATGCCGGGGTATTTGCCCTGCTGCTGAAGGAATTGCGCCAGCCAGAGGGTCAGCGGTGTTTTGCCGGTGCCGCCGGCGCTGATGTTGCCGACGATGATGACCGGTACGCCGGGGTGCTGTGCCTTGATCAGGCCGTGGCGCCAGGCTGCGCGACGCAGCGCGGCAACAGCAGCGAAGAGGGCGGTAAGCGGCAACAGCAGCAGCGCGAAGGCGCCACGCTGCTGCCAATAAGTAGGGGTGGCCATGACGCGGTCAGGCTAACGGGTTTGCCGTGAAGCGTCGAGATGCTACTTGCGGGCCTGGGTGGTGAAGGTGATTTTGGCGTAGCCGGCGATCTGTGCGGCTTCCATCACGCGCACCACTGACTGGTGAGAGGCGTTGGCGTCGGCATTGATCACGATGACCGGATCCTTCA
>CANHZX010000017.1 GCA_947465215.1 Betaproteobacteria bacterium
CCGGACATGTATCTGTATGACGAGATCGATCAGCGCTTGGTGGACGAACGGGTGGCCCAGTTTCGCGGCCAGACCCGGCGCTTCCTCGCAGGTGAACTGAGTGAGGACAACTTCCGCCCGCTGCGGTTGCAGAATGGCCTTTATATTCAAAGGTTTGCACCCATGCTGCGGGTGGCGATTCCCTATGGCCTGCTGTCTTCCCGCCAGTTGCGGGCACTCGCTCACATTGCCCGTAAATGGGACCGCGGCTACGGCCATTTCAGCACCCGCCAGAACATCCAGTACAACTGGCCCAAACTCGAAGACGTTCCCGAAATCCTCGCCCATCTGGCGTCGGTGCAGATGCACGCGATCCAGACCAGCGGCAATTGCATCCGCAACACCACCAGCGACCATTTCGCCGGCATCGCGCCGGACGAGATCGTTGATCCGCTGGTGTGGTGTGAGTTGATCCGTCAGTGGTCGACCTTCCATCCGGAATTCGCCTTCCTGCCGCGCAAGTTCAAGATCGCGGTGTCGGGTGCCGAACAGGATCGTGCTGCAATCCAGGTGCACGACATCGGCCTGCAGGCGGTGCACGGCAGCAATGGCGAGGTTGGTTTCCGCGTGCTGGTGGGCGGTGGCCTCGGCCGCACGCCGATCATCGGCACGGTGATCCGTGAATTCCTGCCATGGCCACATCTGCTGAATTATCTCGATGCCATCCTACGCGTCTACAACCGCTTCGGCCGCCGCGACAACAAATACAAGGCACGCATCAAGATTCTGGTGAAGGAACTGTCGCCGGAAGAATTCCGCAAACAGGTCGATGCCGAATGGGCGCATCTGAAAGACGGTCCGGGCAAGCTGACCGCCGCTGAAGTCAGCCGCATCGAAGCGCGCTTCACGCGTCCGCATTATCAGCAGCTCGATGCGCTGTCGGTGCAATACACGCAGGCACTGGCGCGCGAACGCGGTTTTGCCAACTGGGCCGGCCGCAACGTGCATCCGCACAAGGTGCCGGGTTATGCCGCGGTCACGCTCTCATTGAAAAAGACCGGTATTCCACCGGGTGATGCGACTGCAGACCAGATGGATGCCGTGGCCGATCTCGCAGACCGTTACAGCTTCGGCGAACTGCGCGTGTCGCATGAACAGAATCTGGTGCTGTCCGATGTGCGTCAGTCCGATCTGCATGCGCTGTGGCTGGAAGCCAAGATGCTGGGTCTGGCGACACCGAACATCGGCCTGATCACCAACATCATTGCCTGCCCGGGCGGCGATTTCTGCTCCCTGGCCAACGCGAAATCGATTCCGGTGGCGGAAGCGATCCAGCGCCGCTTCGATGATCTGGATTACCAGCATGACATCGGCGAACTCGACCTGAATATTTCCGGCTGCATGAATTCCTGCGGTCATCACCATGTCGGTCACATCGGCATTCTTGGCGTCGACAAGCAGGGTGCGGAGTTTTACCAGATCTCCATCGGCGGATCGCAGGGCAACGCGGCGTCGCTGGGCAAGGTCATCGGGCCGTCATTCGCGCAGGACGAAGTGCCGGATGTCATCGAAAAACTGATCGAAACCTATCTCAAACACCGCGACAGCGATTCCGAAAAATTCATTGATGTCGTGCGACGCATCGGCGTCACCCCTTTCAAGGAGCATGTATATGGCAACCCTGATCAAAAACGCGAAAATCATCAACAACAGCTGGCAGCGGCTTGACTGGACGGCCGACGGCAGCCTGCCGTCGGTACCGGCCACCGGTGATGTGCTGGTACCGCTGCGCTTGTGGCAGGGCCTTGCAGACGAACTGCTGGGCCGTACCACGGGCAAACTCGGTCTGTGGCTGGAAAGCGACGAAGATCCGGTGCTGATCGTCGACAGCCTCGATGCTTTCAGCGTGATTGCGATCAACTTCCCGCAGTTCACCGATGGCCGTGGATATTCGACAGCGCGTCTGCTGCGTGAACGTTATGGCTGGAAGGGCGAGTTGCGCGCGATCGGCGACATCCAGCGCGATCAGTTGTATTACCTGTCGCGCTGTGGCTTTGATTCCTTCCTGCTCAACGACGGCCTCGATGCCCAAGGCGCATTGTCGGCATTCAACGATTTCAGCGAGGCCTACCAGACCTCGGTGGAGCGCCCGGTGCCGCTGTTCCGCCGTCGCGAAAAAGAAGCCGCCTGAAGCGATGTCGGCAATCGGCACGGTTTATCTCGTCGGTGCAGGGCCGGGTGCTCCTGACCTGCTGACGCTGCGCGCAGCGGAGTTGCTGCGCCGAGCCGATATCGTGTTTTACGACGCGCTGGTGCATCCCGATACGATTGCGCTGGCTGACAAGGCGGAAAAGATCGCTGTCGGCAAACGTTGTGGCCGGCACTCCACCGCACAGCGCTTCATCAACAAGCGGTTGGTCGATGCCGTGCAGAAACACGCGGTGGTGGTGCGGCTCAAGGGGGGCGACCCGATGCTGTTTGGCCGAGCACAGGAAGAAATCGACGAACTGACTGCAGCCGGTGTCTCGTTTGAGGTGGTGCCCGGCATTACTTCGGCACTGGCGGCCAGCGCCGAGCTCGGGGTGTCGCTGACCCAGCGCGGCATTGCCCGCAGCGTGGTGCTGACCACGCCTCGCATCGGTAACGATGAAACGGCCAGTGACTGGGCCGCTGGCATCGACGCTGGCAGCACCGTGGTGGTGTATATGGGCGCCGGTAAAGCCGCTGAAGTGGTCGAAAAGCTGCGTGTGCGCGGCGTGGCGGCAGACACGCCGGTAGTCCTCGTGGAAAACGCGACTCTGCCGGGGCGCCGGGAAAACTGGTGCACGTTGGGGACTCTTGAATTTGCGGCAAGGCAGTCGGTGAAGGGGCCGGCGCTGATCGTAATCGGTCAGGTGCTCGAGAAGGCGCAATGTAGAACGCCGGACGTTCAAAGGCACGATCAACGAGCCGACAGTAACAATCCAGCCTGCAGCCGCAGTAACGCTCGTTTAAACAAGCATAGAGCGTTATGATTTAAGCAGTTGGTCGGCACGGTTCTTCGCCGCACCGGGAATGACGGGCGGGTAGGGGGGGCGTTATTTGTCCAAGGCAAAGCTCTATGACGATCTGCTCATGGAGCACATCAAGCATGCGCGGAACTACCGCGTCATTGAGAACGCAGATCGTACGGCCGACGGCAGCAACCCGCTGTGCGGCGACAACATGACCCTGTTTCTGCGCATGGATAGCGGACGGATTCTGGACGCTGCTTTCCAGTGCACCTGTTGCGGGGTATCGATGGCATCCGCCTCAATCATGACCGAGCAGGTGCAAGGCAGGACCATAGCCGAGGTAAGGGCGATGGGGCGCGCGTTTCGCAACATGCTGGAACATGCCGCCGAATCGCCCCTTCCCGGCGACATGCCGGGTGCGGAAGCCATGCTGGAAACCGCGCGTGAATACCCGGCGCGGGCCCGCTGCGCCGCCCTGCCATGGACGACGCTGGAGACGATGCTGGCGGATCTGTCCGGTGACTGATTCGACGGGATTCGCAATGCCCGCGGACCTCGCACCTCTAGCCGCACCCTCTGAAAAAACGCTAAAATTCAGCCTTTTAGCGCGCTTCTCAGGAAATAAGGCGGGTTCATGCAAATCCTGCGCAGCGTTCCGGACGCTGCCTCCAGCCCCGTCGCGCTGACCATCGGTAACTTCGACGGGGTTCATCTCGGTCATCAGGCCATGCTCGCCAAGCTGCGTGCGGCGGCTTCCGTACGCGGATTACCGGCCTGCGTGATGACCTTCGAACCGCATCCCCGCGAATTTTTTGCACCGGACCAGGCTCCCGTGCGGCTCACGACACTACGCGAAAAACTGCAGATGCTGCGTGAGCACGGCGTCGATCGTGCCTATGTGCTTCGTTTCAATTTCGCACTGGCACAGGTGACGGCGCAGGATTTCATCGAACGCATCCTGGTGCGCGGTCTTGGCGTGCGCTGGCTGCAGGTCGGTGATGACTTTCGTTTCGGTGCACGGCGTGCCGGCGATCTGGCGATGCTGCGTGCGCAGGCAGCGCAGCACGATTATGACGTCGAAGGCATGGCGACCGTTGAGCATGACGGCGGCCGCGTTTCGAGCACTGCGGTGCGCGAAACGCTGGCCGGCGGCGATGTGGCGCGTGCAGGTCGTCTGCTCGGCCGTCCGTACAGCATCAGCGGCCGCGTGGTGAGTGGCGACCGTCTAGGACGCGAGCTTGGTTTCCCGACGGCCAACGTGCAGATGAAGCACAATCGACCCCCGCTGACCGGTATCTTTGCGGTGGAGCTGATCCGCGATGATGGCAAGCGGCTGCAGGGCGTGGCCAGTCTGGGTGTGCGACCGACCGTGAAGGCGCGCGGCGCAGCCCCCGTGCTGGAGGTCTATATATTTGATTTTAAAGAAGAAATTTACGGCGAACTGGTGCGTGTCGATTTTCTGCACAAGTTCCGTGATGAAGCGAAGTATGTCGATCTTGAAACACTGAAACAGCAGATCGCGCGTGATGTGGCTGATACGCGCGCCTATTTTTCGCGGCGCGCAGCCTGAACGCGAGCCGGACATTGAACCCGCAGTAATGAATTGAAGCAGACATGGCTGATTACAAAAGCACACTGAATCTTCCGGATACGCCGTTCCCGATGCGCGGCGATCTGGCGAAACGCGAACCGAAGATGCTCGCCGAATGGGAAGAGCGCCGTTTCTACCAGCGAATCCGTGAAGTCAGCAAAGGCCGCAACAAACGGTTCGTGCTGCATGACGGCCCGCCTTATGCAAACGGCGACATTCACATCGGCCATGCGGTCAACAAGATTCTGAAAGACATCATCGTCAAATCGAAATCGCTATCGGGTTTCGATGCGCCCTATGTGCCGGGCTGGGACTGCCACGGCATGCCGATCGAAGTGCAGATCGAGAAGCAGCACGGCAAACACCTGCCCACCGCGGAAACGCAGCGGCTGTGCCGCGCCTATGCTTCGGAACAGGTCGAGCGCCAGAAAAAGGATTTCCGCCGCCTCGGCGTGCTTGGCGATTGGGATCATCCCTACCTGACGATGGCCTTCCGCAACGAGGCGGATGAAATCCGTGCGCTGGGCAAGCTGCTGGAAAAAGGTTACGTCTATCGCGGCTTGAAGCCGGTCAACTGGTGTTTCGACTGCGGCTCGGCGCTGGCGGAAGCGGAAGTCGAATACGAGGATCGCAAGGACCCAGCGGTCGACGTCGGTTTCCCGTTTGCAGAACCGGACAAGGTGGCGAATGCTTTCGGCCTGAAGGCGCTGCCGGACAAGCCGGGCTTTGCGGTGATCTGGACGACAACGCCGTGGACGCTGCCGGCAAACCAGGCGCTGAATGCGCATCCCGAATTCACCTACAACCTTGTCGATACCGAAAAAGGTCTGTTGATTCTCGCGGCCGATCTGCAGGAAGCCTGCCTCGCGCGTTATAGCCTGACCGGCACAACGCTGGCGTCGTGCCAGGGCGCCGCGCTGGAGTTGATCAAATTCAAGCATCCGTTCTACGACCGACATTCGCCGGTGTATCTGGCCGACTATGTCACGCTGGAAACCGGTACCGGCATGGTTCACGCCGCGCCAGCCTACGGTGTGGAGGACTTCCATTCCTGCCGTAAGCACGGCCTGAAGGATGATGAAATCCTCACGCCCGTGATGGGCGATGGCAAATACATCGCGTCGCTGCCGCTGTTCGGCGGGTTGATGATCTGGAAAGCCAATCCGCAGATCATCGCCCACATGGAAGAAAAGGGCGTGCTGTTCTCCAGCAAGACCGACCTGCACAGCTATATGCATTGCTGGCGGCACAAGACGCCGATCATCCTGCGCGCGACTACGCAGTGGTTTGCCGGCATGGAGGATGTACCGGGATACAACGGCGTGAAGCCGAAAGAGACCCTGCGCACCACCGCGCTGCGTGCGGTTGAGGCGACGCAGTTCTATCCCGACTGGGGCAAGGCGCGTTTGCACGGCATGATCGCCAACCGTCCGGACTGGACGCTGTCACGACAGCGGCAGTGGGGCGTGCCGATGCCTTTCTTCGTGCACAAGGAAACCGCGACGCTGCATCCGCGCACGCTGGAACTGCTGGAGCAGATCGCGCAGCGCGTCGAACGCGATGGTATCGAAGCCTGGCAGGCGCTGGATGCTGCCGAGCTGCTCGGCGCCGATGTCGCGCAATATGAAAAAATCAAGGACACGCTGGATGTCTGGTTTGACTCCGGCACCACACACAGCACGGTGCTACGTGGTTCGCATGCCGACACCGGTGCGTTCCCTGCAGACCTTTATCTGGAAGGCTCGGACCAGCATCGCGGCTGGTTCCATTCCTCGCTGCTGACCGCAAGCATGATGGATGGCCGCGCGCCGTACAAGGCCTTGCTGACCCACGGCTTTGTTGTCGACGGCCAGGGCAAGAAGATGAGCAAGTCCAAGGGCAATGTCATCGTGCCGCAGCAGGTCATGGATGAGCTTGGCGCCGACATCCTGCGGCTGTGGGTGGCGAGCACGGATTATTCGGGCGAGCTGTCGATCTCCAAGGAGATTCTGAAGCGTGTGGTCGAGTCCTACCGCCGTATCCGCAATACGCTGCGCTTCCTTTTGGCCAATCTGGCTGATTTTGATGTCAGCAAACATGCGCTGCCGCCGGAGCAGTGGCTGGAGATTGACTGTTATTCGCTGGAACTGACGCGCAAATTCCAGAGCGATGTGGCCGCCGGCTACGAGCGTTATGAGTTTCATGCGGTCGTTAAGAGCCTGACGGCCTTCTGCTCCGAAGACCTCGGTGCTTTTTATCTCGACATCCTGAAAGACCGGCTGTACACCACGGGCGCTGATTCGCAGCCGCGCCGTGCGGCGCAAAACGCGCTGTGGCATATCGCGAATTCATTGATCAAGATGATGGCTCCCGTGCTGAGCTTTACCGCCGAGGAGGCATGGCAGGTGATCAAGGGCGGTCCGGAAGGCAGCATTTTTGAAGAGCTGTGGCATGAACTGCCCCCGCAATCCTTGGATCCGGAAGTGAAGGATTCGTGGAGGACCGTGCGTGATATCCGTAACGAAGTGAACAAGAAAATCGAAGAGCACCGGGCGCAAGGCACCATTGGTTCGCCGTTGCAGGCGGAAATCGAAATTTCCACGCATAACGAGCTTTCTTATGGGGCGCTCAATCGCCTCGGTGACGATCTGCGCTTTGTGATGATCACTTCCAGCGCAAAGGTCCGTCACGTTCCGGGTTCGGGCATCGCGATCGACGTCAAGCCAAGCGCGCACACCAAATGCGAACGCTGCTGGCATTACCGCGCCGACGTCGGTCATGACGCGAATCATCCCGATCTGTGCGGTCGTTGCACGTCCAACCTGAGCGGTGTGGGTGAGCCGCGCCGGTACGCCTGATGTGGCGATGGCTACTGCTCTCCGGCGTCGTGGTGACGCTGGACCAGATCAGCAAAACTGTCGTGGTGGAGAAGCTGGCGAATCATCCGCCGGTGGAAGTCACCTCGTTCTTCAACCTGCTGCTGGTGTACAACCGCGGCGCGGCTTTCAGTTTTCTTGCGGGCGCCGGCGGCTGGCAGCGAGAGCTGTTTACCGGCATCGCGCTGATCGCTTCGGCGTGGATCGTCTGGCTGCTCTACCGCCATCCCCAGCAGACGCTGTTCAGTCTGGCGCTGGCGCTGGTGCTGGGCGGTGCGATCGGCAATGTCATTGATCGCGTGACGATCGGCGCCGTTGTCGATTTTCTGGATTTCCATGCTTTTGGCTGGCACTGGCCGGCTTTTAATGTCGCCGACTCGGCGATCACCTGTGGCGCGGCCCTGCTGATCTGGGACGGAATCTTCGGCGGATCACAGCCGAAGAGTGATAATAAGTAATTGTTTTTATTGATAAATTAATGAGCCGCTGGCGCTGTGACGCCGGCGCAAGGGTATAATCCGCGCCATGCAAGTACTGCTCGCCAATCCTCGAGGTTTCTGTGCCGGCGTCGATCGTGCGATCGAGATCGTCGAGCGCGCGCTCACGCTACACGGCGCGCCGATCTATGTACGCCACGAAGTCGTGCACAACAAATTTGTCGTCAATGACCTGCGCAACAAGGGTGCGGTGTTCGTGGAGGAACTGGCCGAAGTGCCGTCGGGCAGCACGGTGATTTTCAGTGCACACGGCGTGTCGCAGGATGTGCGTCGCGAAGCTGATGCGCGGGGACTTAAAGTTTTTGATGCGACCTGTCCGCTGGTAACCAAGGTTCATGTCGAAGTCGCCAAGATGCGCGATCAGGGTCGCGAGATTGTGATGATCGGTCATCGCGGCCATCCCGAAGTTGAAGGCACGATGGGGCAGAGCGAAGGCGGCATGCATCTGGTCGAAGGCCCGGATGACGTCAACGGACTCAAGGTCGGTGATGAAAACAATCTGGCCTATGTCACGCAGACCACGCTGTCGATGGATGACGCGGCACGCACTGTGGCGGCACTGAAAAAACGCTTTCCAAAAATCGTCGGTCCGAAAAAAGACGATATCTGTTACGCGACGCAAAACCGCCAGGATGCGATCAAGACCCTGGCGCAGAGTTGCGATGTGGTGATTGTGGTCGGTTCGCCGAACAGCTCCAATTCCAATCGCCTGCGTGAAGTCGCCGAGCAACTCGGCGTGCCGGCTTATATGGTCGATAACGCGACCGAATTGCAGCCCGTCTGGGTGGAAGGTAAAAAAACAGTCGGGGTCAGTGCCGGCGCGTCGGCGCCGGAGGTGTTGGTACAGGAGGTTATCAATCGCCTGCGCAGCTTGGGTGCGAACAGTGTCAGCACGCTGGACGGCATTCCCGAGCGGGTGACTTTTCCGCTGCCGAAAGGGCTGGCGGTTACTGCTGCCGGTTAGTAAGATTTGCCGCGGAAAGTCTCCGCGACTTCAAGCGCTTCAAAATTCACTTCGATCAGCAGCAGGCTTTTCACGGCCAAACCGTTTTTAAGTCCCGGCGTGTAAGCGGCGGAGCTGAATGCGGCGACAACGGCTGCGACAAACGGGTCGGAGGTGTTTTTCCCCGGAACCACCACGTTTTCCACCTGCCCCTTTTCATCAATGAACACGCGCAGCGTGAATACGGCAGTGATGCCCTGTTCCGCCGCGACTTTCGGATAAACCGGGTCAATCCGGTTACGGATCTGCGGCCGGGTATCGAGTTCATTGGGCAGGTAGTAGCGCGGCGATGAACCCAGCGGCAGCATACCATCGCGACCGGCGACCGGTTCGCTGCCGGTAATCAATGCGGGTGTAGCGTTTTCCGGAGCCGGTGCCACTGTTTCAGGCGCTCCGGTAACCAGGTCAATGGCGGCACCCGCCTGCTGGAACATGACCTGCAGTGTGGATGCTGCGGCTGCCGGCGGGTTGACCGCCTTGTCCATGAGGATGCCGCCATCCGGTTTGCCTGCGGCAGAAAGCAGCAGCATGGCGTGCAGCGAGGCTGAAATCACCAGCGCCCAAACGGCGCGCCCCGCTGGAGCGGGGCGCGGAAAATCCACTGCTTCCATCATCAGTCGACGAACAGCTCCCGCCAGGAGACCCGGCGACCCTGGGTCGTTGTCGGGGCGATTGGCGTGTTCTGCGTCAGCTGCTGGTTGTCGGCCGTGGTGACAATGGTTTTCACCGTGCCGCCGGGCAACTGCACGACGTTGACGCCGACGATCAGCGACGCCGAGATGCGCTGGCTGGCTGCGCTGTCCGTCGAACCGGTGACGAAACTGCCGGTCCGGGCGTTAAGGAAGTTGACCCAACCGAAGCCGCCGGCAACGCAGTCGTCATCAGACGGTACGTTGGACGGCACGACCAGCGTGCCCAGTTGCAGGACCGGATCGACGGTTGCCCGCTCGCTCGGTGAGGCCGGCGAGCCCGTACCGCCATCGGGCAGGTCGACATACCAGCCTTTGTCCGTCAGCAGATTGACCGAGTTGTTGGTGGCAGTCCGGCGATCGGTTTCGCTGGGCAGCAGGCTCAGTGTCTGCTGGATGAAACCGGTGGTGCCGCGGATGGCGCTGTAAACCGGCGATGTCGTCGCATCCATCGGATCCTTGATGGCATAGATGCTTTGCCGGCTGGAGTTGTCCTTGTCCGAAGTGCCCAGCAGTTTTCCGGTCGCGAAGTAGACAATGCGGTTGGTACCGACCAGGGTCATTTCAGGGCGAGTGGTGATCGGCTGCGCGGTACCGCTGGCGTTGACCAGTGAGGTGATCCGGGTGACTGTGCCCGAAGCAACCGAGGCCGTGTTTTCCAGTTGGAAACGCCACACATTGCCTTTGAGGTCGCCGCCGTAAACGGTCAGTGCGGTGTTGTTTTCGGTCGCCGTGTTGACCCAGGCATTGATCCGGCTGAGGCCGCTGGGGTCGATGGTGCCCGAGACGCAGGGCGATGTAGTGCTGACGCCGTCACAGCCGACGCCAGTACCCATGCGCTCAAGGATTTTTCCGGTGTTGGCATCAACGACATACAGATAACCTTTGCCGTCACCGGGGCTGACGTTGTTGTGGCCTGAGGTCAGCAGCACGACCCATTTGCCGTCAGACGGGCGCTTGACGACGATCGGATTGCCGAAGGACAGGCCGATGTTGCAGTCCTCGCTGAAGGTGCCGCCGGAAACCTGGGCCGCAGTAAGGCAGGTGGTGCCGGTGCCGCCTTTGATTTCCCAAAGACCTTTCGGATTGGCAGGGTCGGTGATGTCCAGCGCGTAATAACCGCGTCCGCCTGCGTTGAGGCCGGCAACGAGAATGGTTTTCCAGTTGGATGCACTGGAGCACGGCGAGGACAGCGTGTGGCCGGCGCAGATGTCGGCGACAACCGGCGAACCGTCAGTCAGGTAACGGTGATTGTTCGCATAGTTGGCTTCAGCCAGCCGCTTCATTGTCGGAAACACATGGGTTGGAATGTAAGCCCAGCGCTCCGAGCCTTCGCCGTTGACCGGATTGGTGTTCAGCGTGCCCGAGAACGTGTCGTCCGAGGTGACGGCGGTGCTGATGCCGGCGGTCTGGAAGTAGGGATTGTTGTCGGGGTCGGTCGCGAACGCATGCAGCATGCCGTCATTGGCGGCAACATAGACTGAACCCGAGCGGTTCGCATTGTTGGTTTTGAAGGTGCTGTAGAACGGATCGGCGTAGATGAACGGCGGGACTTTTACATAGGCCGGCTGGGCATTGACGATATCGCCAAGTACGCTGACCCGGTTCCGGTAGAGCTCGGTGGAACTCGTGCCGCCGCTGCTTTCGTAGCTGGAGTCGCCGCGCAGGAAGTCCACCAGCGTCGCAGAAGTCGCCGACAGGTTTCGCAGGCTACCGTCTGTTGGCCAGGGCACTGATTGCAGCAGCTGGCCGTTGGCACCGCCCTGTGGATCAAAGTGCGTGCTCATTTCCGATGCCGTGAGCAGTCCGCCGTCGTCGCAGGTTGGGTAGGTGCCTATCGGAGCGTCCGTGAAGCAGAAGCTGCGCAGCTTGTTGGCATTCTGGGTGCGCGATATGCCATTGACAGTGACCGTTGCCGAGCTGTCAGTATCGCTGGGATCGAAAGTGAGAATGCGCCGGGTGGTGTGCGCGCGCTGGTCGAGCAGGTCCTGCGCCGACCACAGTTCGCGGGTGGATACCGTGCCTGTGCTCAGGTCGATGGTACGTGCTTTCAGGTCGCCCGACCATTCCACGGTCTGATACTGCGCGGTGAAGGCGAAGTTGTCGCCGGCTACCGGTTGCAGGTTCGACGTTGCCGCCGCTGCACCGGCACCGACGCGCGCTTGAACCGAGCTCAGCGTCTCCGCAATACCGTTGGCCAGAGCCACGGGATCCTGTGCACTGAAGAAGGTGCCGCGCCCGTTGACGGCGGCGTGCCACAGATCGTCCAGCGTCGTTTCTGAGCTGGAAGAAGGTGCTGGCCACGATTTTGTGCCCTGCTTGATGTCGAAAAAATCGCCGCTGGTCTGTGTTTCGTAGTTCGGATCGTAGTTCAGCGTGCCGGCGAGGCCCATGCCGACTGTGAAGGTAGTCATGTGCTGGTGCGAAGCCGTGTCTTTCTGTGTGGTGGGCACCTGATTGGCGAGATCAGTGCGCAGGTCGGTCTTGTAGTAATACATGGCCACGTCGGCCAGCGTGTTGCTGGCGGCGTTGGCGTCATAGGCGCCAATGGACTGTGTGGAGTAACCGGAATTGGTGCCGTCCTGATCGCCGACGTTGGACGTGCCGTTGAGTTGCACGTAGCCGGAGCTGTCGTTCCAGTAACCGTCAGTCGTCAGAATGGAGTAGCTGGGTTGGCAGGCCAGAGTGATCGGACTTGCACCCATGCTGCCGCCCGGATTCTGATTGCCGTAATAACGTCCGGCGCGGGCCAGTGCACCACGCAGCGGCGTGCTGCCGCTGGGGGTGGTGGCATACAGTTTGGTAAACCACTGGTTCTTCTGCCCCCCTGCGGTTGTATTGAAGTCAGCAACGGCGAGGTAGTCGCTGGTGCTGAAATTGATGGTCATGTAGCCGACACGGAAATCGCTGCCCAAGGTCAGGAAGGCGCGACCGATGGAGGTCTTGGCCATCTGCATCCGCGTTCGGTAATAAGCGAACCAGTTGCCGAAGTTGGTCATTTCTTCGGCATAGGTGCAGGTTGTTGCGCCAGCGCAGTCGGAACGCGCCGGAAATTTGGTATAGGTTTGTCCCGTGACAATATCCGTGCGGACGAAGTTGCCAACGTTTGCACGTGCCCAGGTGGCGGCGGCAACTGCGTCGGCGCCGCTGCCGAAGTTGGTGGTGTTGTGGGCGAGGTCGCCTGGCGTCAAACCGCCACTCAGCGAGGCACTGACGTTATCCAGCCCGGTATCGTTCCAAACCAGCGCCCAGCCGTTACGTTCGCCACCAGTGGATGACGGTGCAGTGATGATCACACTGTTGGCCGTCCCGCTGGCCACATAGCCGTGAGTGCCGGTGTAGAGGTTAATCTTCGCGCGGAGTAGTCCGGCCATTTTGTCGTTGCTGCAGGCGCCTGGAGTGTCGTCACAACGGACGGTTTCATTGTTAATCAGTGTGACGGCGGAGCCGGAGGTCGGGCCTAAGGCCAATGTGGTGACACGGTCACTGTTGCTGCCGGCACTACCGATATTGAACGATAGGCTGGCCGGTGTTGTAGGCGTGGTGGCGGGGGCGGTAACGGTGATGATGGAGCCGTTGTTCACAGTGCCTATCGCAGGGGCCTCGATCTTGATCTGGATGGTGGTTGCGGTGTTATTGATGACCGAGGCGACGTAGTTGTGGCTGCCGGCATTCAGATTGATTTTGTCGCGGATCGCATTGGCTGCCGTCAGCCGGTTGGCCTGGCTGTTAGTTGCGACCGTCGTCAACGAGCTTCCAAACAGGTTTACTGTTGAGGCATCCGGCTTGGTGATGGTGATCTGGTTGATGACGGGGGCGCCAGCATCACCCGCGCTGAGCGTAATCAGGCCAAAAGCCTTAGCACCGGCGACTGCGGGAGAGGAGGCACTTACGGTGCCAAGGAATTTCGGGAATCTGAATGTGCTGGTGCGTTTGCCCTGGCAGGTGGTCAGGGCCGTGCTGTTGCAGAACCGTACGGGTGCGGGGCGGTTGTAGGTAACGCCGCCAGAGGTTGTTGCGGCAGTGGCAGCAATGCAGTTGGTCAGCGCGATATCGGAGCAGTATTCGCTGGCAACGATCCTGTAGTAGTACGGGGCGCCGAATTTGTATTTGCGGTTGCTCGATGCGTCGCGGCCATAACCGAAAGTGTCATCGGGATAGGTGTAAGCGCTGTTGGTTTTGCAAACGCTGGTGTCAGTTGCCGATGCACCCGTGCTGTTGCACCAGACACGATCCGGAAAGTCGGAAACCAGATTGAAGGTGGTGACTGCGGTGGCAGGTGTGCCGGTATCCCAGTCCGTGCCGTCAGCGGTAGTGCTCGACAGGCTGCCGGTGTGTAGGCGCTTGCGCGCCGAGTTATCGCCCGAAGTGCTGACGTTGTCGGTGGGCACTGCAGTCCAGTTAGTGGTGGCAGTTGCGTTCATGTCACCTTTGGAGCTGCCGTCGTAATTAACTGCAGGGAAATAACGGAACTGCGGGTTGTAATACTGGGTATTGAAGTCCGGCGACATCGCCGGCGGATCGCCGGCGTAACAATCTTGGGGCGTGGCGGTCGGCGGATTGTTCAGGTCCCGCGAATTGAAGCAGTTGGCCACGGTGCCGGCATTGCTGTTACTCGAGACATAGTCGGGGGTGAACTGACGCGCCATGGAGCCCGAGTCGTCGAGGATCAACAGCATGTTCGGTTTGACGCTGGTTGCCGGTTGCGCCATGGGGCCGTCGGCGATCTCGGTGATGGCGCCGTAGGCGAGAAGCGTGACACCCAGCGTCAGGGCTGCTGCGGTGAGCGTTGCGACGAACGGGAATTTGAGCTTCGTGGACATATTGATCTCCGGGACTTGCATCTCGAATCCTAGAAAATGGTGCTTTGGATGTAACCGAGGGTATTGCGAGGACCGTCAACGCGGACAGTAATGCGGTACAAAGCAGCAGTCGGCACGGTAATGGCGTAAGAGCCGTAAGTGGCGGCACCTTTGGTGCCAGTCGATGTGGAACTGGAGGACACGGAAGTTTTCACGCAGTTGGCGCTGGAGCCGGTGGGGTCGCCGGAGTTTTGGCACAGTCGATGAATCACATACCTGATGGTGTAACCCGTGGGGCCCGCATACGAGCCGCTGGTGGTGATTGAGTTGCTGGTCCAGTTGAAGTCAGCCTTGCTGGCATCGTTGCCGAGCAAGTCGATGCTTTCCTGCCAGGTGGCGTAATAGCCACTGGTTGTTGAATCGGTGTAGAGGCTGGTGCTGGTGGTGGTCAGCCATGCCCGCGCGGCTTCCGCGCCCAGGTCAGCGGCATGGGTGGCCGATTGACGGAACGCCAGGTTGCCGGCAATGACGGTGCCAGAGTCAACGCTACGCATCAGCGAAATACCGGCCAGGGTCATGGCAACCAGAACGATCAGTGCGATAAACAGCACGACGCCGCGCTGGCTTCTGCGAATGATCGGGTTCATGCCGCCCTCCAGATCATGTTGCGTAACGGGATTGTGGTTTCGAACACGCGATAACGGTAGCAGCGGTCTTCGCTGGAGGTGGTCGTTACATCCAGCTTGGTAAAGGTGCCACCGGACCAGGTCCTGGCAGTCGTGGTGGCGTCGCAAGTGCTGCCGGTGGTCGGCTTTTCATAAACGCCGATACGCGCCAGCACACCCATACGGATGGACAGCACCTGCTGCCACCCTGCGGCAGTAGTCGGCGTGGCATTGCTGTATTCATCAACCCGGCCGTCACCGGCCGTGCCACTGGCAGCGCCGTTGTCGAGGCCGTACTGCGCACGCAGGTCAACAATGCTGTCAACGACATCCAGCGGCAAGGCGCCTGCTGCCTGCAGCAGGGAGTCGGTGATACGCAGCTTGTTGTTGTTGATGGAATAGGAGCGGACAACCGGATTTCCGAGATTCAGCATCAGATCCCCCGACGCATAAGTGCCGGGGAAAGAACCCCAGGCCGGCGGGTTGTAGGGTGCGCTGGCACCCGGGTTGAGCTGCAATTTCTGCGGGCCCGCCTGCACCTGGGTGATTTTGCCAAGTGTGCAGCGCACCGTACCGGTGGAATTGACCAACAGAATCAGATCGCCGATGTTGAAGCCGAAAACGCCGTCTACAGTCACTTCTGACGATGATGCGTTGAAGGAAGAAATCGACGTCGGCAACAGGCGTTCGGCGGTGGTCGAGTACATGACGGTCACCACATCCGGATTGGTGCCGTTGGTGGTGATGGTCACCGGCGCCAGCGTCAGTGTCGGTAGCGGCGAACCCGACTGGATGCTCGCGGAATAGTTGGGGTCGTAGTACCAGTCGATGGTGCCGCAGCCGAGTGCCGATGAACTGGCGATGCCGTAACCGGCCATTCGCAGATCGCGTTCCATCTGGTACAGCGCGATCAGGCCGCCGGTCTGGGCGCTGCCTTCACCTGTGGTCGAACGGTTGAAGCGGTCGCTGGTCAGGTAGGCCTGGGTCATGGCGAGAATGCCGACGAGGCCGATGACCACAGCGACCATCAGTTCGACCAGACTCAGACCGGATTGGCGTGAACGCATATTGGGATCTCAGGTGGGATCGTTGATCTGGGCGACGGCGGAATGCTGACTGGGGGTGCTTTCCCCGGGGCGTTGCCAGATCACGGTGACAGTGGCCTGTTGTCCGCTGATGATGATCGTGGGCACATTGCTGCCCGTGGTCCCGGGCAATGTTTCGCTGACGCTTGAAATCCAGGCGGCGCGCTGCGTTGTTCCGGAACCCGAAGTAGTGTCGTAACTGTTCAGGTTGGCGCGATCGACCCACATCGTGCCGATGATCTGGTTGGCAAGGAAACTGGCTTCAGATCGGTATTTGGCGTCGATGGTGTACTGCATGGCAATCGCCTGCATGCCAATCAGCGCGAGTATGCCCAGCATGAAGATCAGCAGGCCGATGAGGGCCTCGATCAGCATCACGCCGCGCTGGTTCGATATCTGATATGGGGATTTCACTGTCCGTCCTTGAGGATGGGAGTCAGCTGCAGTGTCGGGAGTCGGTAGTTGCAGTGACTTTGGGATCGCATAGCTTGGGCGCGCCGCCAGTCGAGATCAGGATGCGCAGGCAGCGTGCGGTACCGTTGGTGGTATCAAGATGTTCGCAGGTCATCGCGTTGTGGGTGAAATCAATCTGCGTGATGCCGGTGCCGACGATGCGGCCGATGCCATTGAATACGATCGACGAACTGCTGGTGGCGGTAACGGTGACCTTGGGGTATCCGTCAGCGGACGATTGTTTCCGGTAAGTGCGCGGTGTAGTGGTTTCGGATGGAGCGACTTCGCAGGCGCCGGCCGGATCATCCAGGCTGACAATCCAGGAACCGCTGCTCTGGCTGAGGGCGCAACTCGATGTCAGCGTCGTGACAAACTGGAAACGGACCGGCGTATTGCGGCGGATGGCTTCCGATTTGGCCTGGGTGAGTCCGGTCAACACGGTTTCCGCTGCGTTGCGGATCTGCGTGTTCTGGATGAATATTGTGAAAGACGGAACAGCAAGACCCATCAGCACGCCGAACAGCGCCAGCGTGACCACCAGTTCGATGATCGTAAAGCCGTGGTACGCCCTGCGTTTCACGGGAGTCAGCACGTCTCTCCCTTCTTGGTCACCCAGCAGGTCGTCGAGTCGTTCCAGCCGGTGAGGCTGGTGAATGTCGAAGTGCGGGTATTGGATTCGTTGACGGTGTAGGAAAAACCGCCCATGCCCTGAGCGGCAACGCCGGTGGCGGTGCAGGTGAAAGCGGTGGTAGAGGTTGTGCAGGCGTAAGTGAAAAACCGCGTATTGCTGATCGTAGCGTTGAAGGTGGAATAGGAGCGGTTGTCGGAGAAGAATTTCTCGGCGCGCAGCCGCAGTTCCGAAAGGGAGCTGGTGGCTTCCGAAATTTTGCCGCGGGTGACGTAGTCCCGGTATTGCGGGACCGCAATGGCCGAAAGAATGCCAACGATGGCAACCACCACCAGAACTTCAACCAGCGTAAAACCGGTGCTTCGTTTCATGCCTGTTCCCCTTTAACCGGATGTAAGAATAGAAAGGATTCTACGCTGTCGCTATGGCTTGCCGATGAGTGGTTCAGTGTCGGTTATGAACGGTTGCCCGGTGGTTCTTTGCGTGAGAAAAATCACTTTTCCGGCCGTTTTCAATGAAAGCGGGCGCAAGGGGAGCGGGTAGACCGGGTTTTGAGCAGATTAGACAAAGTCCAAAGATTGAAATAGAATAAAACCCAATGGAAGCAATATCTTATGATCGTCCCTCTGTGATCGCGCTGCTGCGCAAGCACGGGATAGCCCCGACCCATCAGCGCTTGGAAATTGCCCAGGTCCTGTTCGGTCGTTGCCACCATCTATCCGCTGACCAGGTGCTCGCCAAGGTGAACGAGAGCCAGGCCGAGACCTCAAAAGCGACGGTCTACAACACGCTGAATCTGTTTCGTGACCTCGGGCTGATCCGCGAAGTCATTGTTGATCCCAAGCGGGTGTTGTACGACCCGAATACCGAACCGCACCATCACCTCTACAACGTCGATACCGGCGAGATCACCGATATTGATGCCGGTGCGCTTTCGGTGAGTGGCCTGCCGGAACTGCCGACCGGCATGGTGACCGAAGGCGTCGATATCATCGTCCGCGTGCGCGCCAGCGAAGCATCGCTGGGGTAGAATACGGCCCTTTCCGCAGTTGCGGTTTCCCTGTTTCGCCGGAATAGCTCAGTTGGTAGAGCAGCGCATTCGTAATGCGAAGGTCGTAGGTTCGACTCCTATTTCCGGCACCAAAAAAAACGGCCCCGAATATTCGGGGCCGTTTTCATTGGCAGGCCGTTTTACCTGGCAGAATTCATTAACTATTTGTTTTTATTGATTATTAAAGGACGCCGGAAATGCCGCCATCGAGGTTGATGCTGGTGCCGGTGACGTAGCTGGCAGCGTTTGATGCGAGGAATGTGATGACGTTGGCGACTTCCTGGGCTTCACCGACCCGCTTCATCGGAATGTCCTTGCCCATCTTGCCGTAATAGTCATCGGCGCTGACGCCGTCCTTGGTGAAGCGACGCTCATGCTGGCCCGATTTGATCTTGCCGATGCAGATCGTGTTGACGAGGATGTTGTCGGGCGCGAACTCCTTGGACAGTGCTTTGGTGATGGCCAGACCGGCCGCGCGGGAAATCGACGTGGGGTAGGACTCCGCCGCCGGCTGTTTGGCGCCGGAGATGGTGATGTTGATCACGCGTCCGCCGCCCTGCTTTTTCATATAGGGGATGGCCAGGCGGGTGCAGCGGATGGCGCCGAACACTTTCAGTTCGAGATCTGCCGCCCATTCCTCGTCCTGCAGCTCGAGGAATTTACCGCGCTTGGAGGTGCCGGCGTTGTTGACCAGAATGTCGATACGGCCGAATTTCTGAACGACCTCTTCAAAGAAACGTTTGATGTCGGCGGCTTTGCTCATGTCGGCGGACACTGCGAGGACTTCACCGCCGGCCTTGGTGATTTCGGCTGCGGTGGCATCCAGTAGGGCTTTGCCGCGGGCGCAGATCGCGACTTTGGCACCTTCTCTCGCCAGCGTCATGGCCGTGGCCTTGCCTATGCCTTCGGTGCCGCCCGTTACGATTGCAACCTTGCCCTTGAGTCCGAATTCCATTTTTTTGTCCTCCACAATCCAGAAAAAGAGGGCGCATTGTAGCGCCATTCTCCCGCCGGGCCTTTTGCACCCCTGATATTCGTCGTAGCATATTCCCCCGACCCTCCAACCCCGGCTGCCGCCGGCGGCGACGTCGCCCCCAAGGAGATTTCCATGACGCCTGCCCGCACCCTGATGTGCAAATTGCAGCCGGTTCTGAATGCAGTGATCCTTGCGGCCGGATTGTCGGTATTCGGCGCGCCTGCATTTGCGCAGTCACAGGTACCGGAGCGGGAACTCACGGTGGACGAGCTTTCCGTCGTTAAGCTGACCGTCAAGGCGGTCCCGGATGCGCGCAGCGCCCGCACCCTCGGAGCGCAGCGCGAAGGCACCGGCGTGGTGATCGATTCCAGCGGGCTGGTGTTGACCATCGGTTATCTGGTCACCGAAGCGGACACGATCGAACTGTCGACAGCAGACGGCCGCAAATTTCCCGCCAATATGATCGGTTACGACAATGCAACCGGACTCGGTCTGGTGAAATCCCTTCAACCTCTGCCGATCAAGCCGGTGGATTTCGGCCAGTCGACGGCCGCCAGCCTGCGCGACATCGTGCTGATCGTCGGGTTTGACGGCGTGGCGCCGGCCTATATCGTTTCAAAGCGGCCGTTCGTCGGCTATTGGGAATATCTGCTGGATGAGGCGATCTACACCGCGCCGGCTACCGTCAACTGGCAGGGGGCTGCGCTGCTGTCGCGTGAAGGCAAGCTGCTCGGCATCGGTTCCCTGGCGGTGGGTGATGCGATTGCCCAGAGCGGCGTTCCCGGCAATATGTTCGTGCCGATCGATACGTTGAAACCGGTACTCGGCGATTTCATCGCCAATGGCCGTGCCACTACCAAGCCGCGGCCGTGGCTGGGCATCACATCACAGGAAATCCAGGGCAAGGTCATTGTCACGCGGGTTTCTTCCGACGGACCGGCTGAAGAGGCCGGTCTGCAGGCCGGCGACATTATTGTCGGCCTCGGCGGTCAGGCCTTGGCCGGCCAGGCCGATTTCTACACGCGACTGTGGAAAAGCGGTGATGCCGGTGTCGTGGTGACGCTGGATGTATTGAAGGGCAACAAGATTGAACCGGTCAAGGTGAAATCCATTGCCCGGGAACTGCACTTCCGCTCGAAGCCCGTCTACTGAGCACACGGCAGGCGTTTCGCCTGCCGGTTTGCAGCTGTCTAGAAGTAATCCATCCCCAGGCAGCCTGACGCCAGATCCATCTGCTCGACCAATTTGCGGCCGACCATGTTGCGCAGCGTTTCCGTGGTGCCGCCACCGAGGCTGCCGTAACGCGTGCCGCGGAAAAAGCGTGACACCGGAAACTCGTCGGTGAAGCCGTAGCCGCCGTGAATCTGGATTGCTTCGCTGGTGACACGAATCGACATTTCGTTGGTGTAGATCTTCGCCATCGCAGCGAGAGTCGGATCGGGAAATTTTTCACCTGATACTGCAGCGCGATACAGTAGGCCGCGGGCGGCCTCAATCTGGATATACATGTCAGCCACTTTCCAGCGCAAGCCCTGGAAGTCGCCGATTTTTTTGCCGAAAGCCGAGCGCTGGCGCATGTATTTGACCGCTTCTTCCAGTGCGCCTTCGGCAAGCCCGAGGCAGATCGCTGGATTCAGGCAGCGTTGGGTGTTAAACGCCGAAAGCAGCTTCTTCATGCCGTTATCGCGGATTACCAGATGCTCGATCGGCAGTTCGACATCATCGAATACCACGTCGGAGAGGAATTCACCGCCCATCGTGTGATAGCTCGCTTTCGCAATCAGTCCCTTGGTGCCTCCGGGGACCAGCACGCAGCCGATCCCTTCGGCGCCGGGTTTGTTATCGACACGGGTGAAGACGATGAACATTTCGGCGATGTCGGCGCGCGAGATCAGCGTCTTGGCACCGCGCAGGATGATTTTGTCGCCCTTGATGGTGCAGTTGGTCTTGTAGTTCGGCACGTCGGTACCGGCATCCGGCTCTGTCATGCAGATGGCCAGAATCGCTTCGCCGGTGGCGACACGCGGCAGAATCCTGCGCTTGATGTCCTCCGGCGCAAATGTGGTGATGATGCGGGTCTGGGTGCCTACTTCACCAAGAGCAGCCATCGAGGTCACGTAGCAGACCTTGCCGATTTCCTCGAGCACCAGAACGGTGTCAAGGATGGACAGGCCGGAGCCGCCGTATTCTTCGGGAACCGCCATGCCGAGAACGCCGATTTCGCCGAGGCGTTTCATGTTTTCCGCAGGCCATGTGCCGTCGAGGTATTTGATCGCACGCGGGGCGAACTCCTCCTGACAGACTCGGCGGACGGTGTCGACAAAGGCGCGTTGTTCGTCTGAAATCCTGAAGTCCATGATCAGTTCACAATCGTAGAGGTTGATGGTTTGCGGATTGCCAGGTCAGTGCCAGTAAGGCGGATACCCGGAGTTTTTGGATTCAGCATCGAGCAGGCGGAGCATCGCATGCCACTCCAGCACACCGTAAGGCCGACGTGTTCCCGGCTGATAGAGGTTTGCAGTATGCGCGATGACTTCTTCCGGTGGCAGCACGATGTCCTGCCCGCCGGCCAGTGCATCCACCTGCGCGCGGCAGGACAGTTCCAACTGATACATGGTGTTGAAGGCTTGCTGGACGGTGGCGCCGCAGGTGAGCAGGCCATGATTGCGCAGCATCATCGCGTCATGGCTGCCGAGATCGCGCACCAGACGCTCGCGTTCGGCGAGGTCGATCGCCGGACCTTCGTAGTCGTGATAACCCAGATGGCCGACAAAACGCATCGAGGTCTGCGTCATCGGTAGCAGTCCGCGCTTCATCGAACATACGGCCATGCCGGCGCGGGTGTGCGTGTGCATCACGCATGTCACATCGGGACGCGCGCGGTGGATGGCGCCGTGAATCACATAACCCGATTTGTTGATGCCGTAATCGGTGTCGGGTTTCGACAGGATGTTGCCCTCGAGGTCGATTTTCACCAGGCTTGAGGCGGTGATTTCCTTGTAGAGCAGGCCGTAAAGGTTGATCAACAGATGATCGTCATCACCGGGGATGCGCGCCGTGATGTGGTTGTAGATCAGGTCGGTCATGCCGTAGACATCGGTCAGCCGGTAGCAGGCGGCGAGATTGAGCCGTGTTTCCCATTCCTCGGGGCTGACTTCGTCCTTGATGCTGCGGAACTGCGTCGAATAGTTGGCGGTCACAGGCTTGTCCAGTGCAGGGCGGTTTTGATGCGGCTGAATGATAAAAAGAGAAAAAACAGTGCCGCGAGCAGGGGGAATTATATATGCCGCATCCGCGGTTTGACTGGTGCGGTTCCGTATCCTAGACTTGCGTTCCCCTCTGAGGCTTCCGACTTATTGTCCTCACGGATCACCAACTTTTTATTCGGAATTTCATGAACCAGACCGCAAATAACGCCGCTGTTGCCGGCAAGGAACACTGGACCCGCAAGGGCGACGTCAAACTGTTTCTGTGGGAAAAAGCCGCCGCTGACGGCAAGGGTGCGAACGGCACGGTGCTGTTCGTGCACGGTTCGTCGATGGCCTCGCAGCCGACCTTTGACCTGCACGTGCCGGGCCGTCCGGATTCTTCGGTGATGGACTGGTTCGCACAACGCGGCTTCAACACCTGGTGCGTTGACATGGAAGGCTACGGCCGCTCCGACAAATCGCGCGACATCTATTTCGATATCGCCAACGGCGCAGACGATCTTGAGGCCGCGAGCGATTACATCATGAAGACCACGGGCGTGAAGCAGTTCATGGTCTATGGTATTTCGTCGGGTGCACTGCGCGCGGCGATGTTTGCCGAACGTCACCCTGATCGTGTGTCGCGTCTGGCTCTGGATGCTTTTGTCTGGACCGGCAAGGGCAGCCCGACGCTGGAAGAGCGCGCCAAGAAGCTCGACCAGTGGCGCTCGATGAAGCGCCGTCCGATCGACCGCGCTTTCATGCATTCTATTTTTACCCGCGACCATCCGGGCTGTGCAGAGCAAAGCGTCATTGAAGCCTTTGCCGATGAAGTGCTCAAGCTCGATGATTCCGTGCCGACCGGCACCTATCTCGACATGTGCTCCAATCTTCCTGTGGTTGACCCCGCAAAAATCAAGGCGGCAACGGTGATCATGCGAGGGCAATGGGACGGCATCGCCAGCATGGAAGACCTGCTCGATTTCTTCAACCGGCTGCCCAATCCGGACAAGTCTTTTGCTGTGATGGCCGGCATTTCGCACGCCAGTTTCCAGCAGATCAACTACCGTACGGTCTATCACATCCTGCATTCGTTCTTCATCCAGCCGGAACCAATTTATCGCGGATAGTGGCTGTGCCGTGGCAGCCCGTTGCGGGCTGCTACACTTCAGCAGCAGTGCCCTCGACGGCGCTTGCGGCGACTGAATCAAAACTAACGAGGAGATTCACCATGAACAGACTGCAAATCGGCCTTGCCGGCGTGGTATCGGTACTGGCGCTGGCTGTTGCTTCCGGACCTGCATGGGCTCAGGCCTACCCGGTGAAACCGGTTCGCATCATCGTTCCGTTTGGTGCAGGCGGCGGCACCGACATCCAGGGTCGCTTGCTGGCACAGAAGTTCCAGACCAGCATGGGCCAGAATTTCCTGGTTGAGAACCGCGCGGGTGCTTCCGGCCTGATCGGCGCCGAGTTTGTCGCGCGTGCCCCGGCCGACGGTTACAACATCCTGTTCACTACGGCTTCGCTGGCCGTCAATGTCCAGCTTTACGCGAAGCGATTGAAGTTTGATCCGGTGAATGATCTGGAACCGGTGAGTTGGGTGTCTTCGGTGCCGCTGGTGCTGACGCTGCATCCCAGCGTTCCCGCGAAGAACCTGAAAGAGTTTGTCGCGCTGGCGAAAAAACCCGGCGGTAACTTGATCGCCGCGCATAACGGCGCCGGCACTACCAGCCATCTCTCGGTGGAAATGCTCAAGCTGTTCGGCGGCGCCAAAGTGACTCCGGTGCCGTACAAGGGCGGCGGCCCGGCGATGGTGGCGCAGATTAGCGGCGAATCGGATTTCACTTTCGCGACTGCGCTTGCCGTTCAGCCCTTCATGAAAACCGGCAAGGTGCGTACGATTGCGGTGACCACAGCGAAAAAATCGTCGGCTTTCCCGGATCTGCCGACGATGAATTCGATATTCCCCGAGTTTGAGGCGGATAACTGGTACGCCATGTTCCTGGCCAAAGGCACTTCCAAGGACATCGTCGCCAAGGTAAACGCCGAGATCCTCAAGGCACTGAAAGCACCGGACCTCAACGACTTTATCCGCAAGGAAGGCGGCGAGCCGGTGGGCAGTACGCCGGAAGAACTGGCGGCTTATTTCAAGCGTGAGAACGCTAAGTACGGGAAGGTGATCCAGGCTGCGAACGTGGTTGCTGACTAACTGCCCGTTTTAAAAGACTTGAAACGCCCGCTTCCAGCGGGCGTTTTCTTTGGGTCACCGGGATTGATCACCAGGTGTTTTTTTCGTGATCGGCATGCGGTCAAAAAATAAATA